>NZ_JAGGQY010000046.1:0-130025 GCF_018613105.1 Bacillus sp. ISL-77 | reverse complement strand
TGATAATGGTAAGAAGATTCAGGAATACCGACTCTTAATAAAACATCTTTTAATTTGAAGGTTTCTTTGAGTTCGAATGATAACGCTGCTTGTGCTTTTCGAGATAGCCTTCCGGATCCATCTGAAAAGCTCGTAACTTTTTTAAGTATTCTACCTCTAAACGAAGGAGCTCATTTTCTCTTTCCAATTTTTGTTCGTAAGTCAATTCCTTTTCTTCTACAGTTTTTTTTCTGTTCTTGGCTTTATCAGACATGGGAGGCCGCCCTTTCGATCTTTCCAGGGCCTCGGCACCACCCTCCGAAAAAGCTTTCTTCCACGAAGCTATCATAGAAGGGTTAGTTAGCCCGAAATGAAGGGCTGTATCAACCTCTGAAGAACCTGTTCTTTTCATAAAGCTTAATATATCCAGCTTGAATTGAACAGAGTAAGTTTCCTTACTCTTCTTTTTCATTAAACCTTTCTCCCCTAATTTTTCGTAAACTTTTACCCATCTCATAATGCGTGTATGATCCTTCATATTATGCTTTTGTGCTAAAAGCCTATATCCTAATTTACCTGCTTGATACTCCTTTACTAACATTAACTTAAACCCTTCACTATACTTAGCCATAAAGAAACACCCCAAAAATTAGATTTCACTATAACTTTTGGGGTGCAGTACAAAATAAGGGGTAGTTGCCTTTTCTTTTAAAAGAATTAGAGTTTATTTAGCTGAAAAACGAAAAAGTGTTTCTAACTGACGAACCACTTCATCTTTATCCGCCTCAACAACTTCTAGATGCTGTGGTTTATTAAACAATTGTCTAATTTCTTCAGGGAATGTCTGCTTAATTTCGCAACGTTCAATGGATTCATTAAATTTTGCCGGATGGGCTGTTGCAAGTGTAACACAAACCTCAATAGGTTCATTACAACTTTCGTATGCAGCGACCCCACAAGCAGTATGTGGATCTAATAAATAATTCGTTTCAGCATAGTACTTACTGATGGTTTCCAAGCATTCTTTCCCTTCAACTCCATGTGCCGCAAAATCCTCTTTCACCTGGCGGAGCTGCTTCTCGTTCACGACAATTTTCCCTTCTGACTTGAATTTCTCCATTAAGTCAGATACTTCGTTTGGATTTTCACCAAGCAGGTAGTACAAATATCGCTCAAAATTGCTAGCTACTTGAATATCCATAGAAGGGCTATACGTACTGCGGAACTCACCAGGCATGTACACCCCATCACGGATAAAATCCTCTAAAATATTATTCTCGTTGGTCGCCACGATGAGTTTACCAATCGGCAGACCCATTTTCTTTGCAAGATAACCAGCAAATATATCTCCAAAATTTCCAGTCGGCACACTGAAGTTAACGCTCTGTGAACCTGTCTCTTTTGTTACTTGGAAATACGCATAGAAATAATAAACTGTTTGCGCCATTATACGAACAAAGTTAATGGAATTTATCGCACGCAGATGGTATTTGTTTTTAAAATCCACATCTGCGAACAATTCCTTGATGATTCTTTGACCATCATCAAACGTTCCATTTATGGCTAAATTCAAAACACTTTTGTCATCAACGGTCGTCATTTGTAATTCTTGTACCTTACTTACCTTGCCATGGGGGTGCAAAATGCAAATGCGAATGCCTTCTTTTCCTCTGACACCCTCAATCGCTGAGGCACCCGTATCCCCTGAAGTAGCGCCGAGAATATGAATTGATTCACCTGTATTCTTTGATACATAGGAATATAAATTCCCTAAGAATTGCAGAGCAATATCTTTAAAAGCAAAGGTCGGACCATGGAACAGTTCTAGCACATACATGTTATCCTTCAGCTTTTGAACAGGTGTTACTTCTGGGTGGCGGAAGGTTGCGTAGCTTTTCTCGATTAAACCCTTTAGCTCATTGTCTGGAATTTCACCATCAACATAATAGGAAAAGATTTCGTATGCTAGTTCCTGATAAGTTAACTGGGACATTGCTTCTAACTTATCTGCAGGAATATGCGGGATTTTCTCGGGGACTAATAGTCCCCCATCATTAGCTAATCCCATTAAGACTGTATCAATAAAACCAATTTTATTTACGTTTCCGCGTGTACTAACAAAGTTCATAGCATCCTCCAAGGTTATATTAAAAGTTTTTACTATCCGATAAAATTTGCTAACGAGGGTTTCCTATATTATTTTCGTGAAGCTATAATATATAAAATTCATTTTAATACATAATTTAGCGAATAGTCTATAAATTGTCGTTTTAGAAAGCATATTTTTTCTCATTTATTCTAAATCAGGCACCATTATCGTGGGAGGAAGGTGCTCGGGACAAGAAGGATATGTAAGTACTTCCTTTTTTTACCTCTCATATATGGAGATTTAGGATTCATCTCCATAAACTCGATCCAATTTCCATTGGGGATTATTTTACTTCTCTATAAAGGTTGATTTCTGTACTTTCTCGAAGTTTTCTAAGCTCTGGAACAATTTTCATAACATGTTCACTTTTATTGTGTTGATTTAGAGCCTCTTCATCCACCCATTCTTCGAGCATAGTAAGGATGGTCGGATCATTGATATCTTGATGAAGTGTGTACGTTATACAGCCTTTTTCTTTTCTAGTTTCTGACACAACTTCTCTTGCCAATATAAAATATTCTTCCACTTTTACACCTGGTTTTAGTTTTGCTTTACATACAACTTTAATCATTTTATTAACTCCTACTCTTTTTTATTATTGCCTTATTACGGAACATAGCTCAACTTTATTATAACATGATTTTCGATATAGCCTTACACTGTGCAATCTGAGGATACATATTCAAAAGCTTGATCTATACAAATTCCAAAAGCATCACAAATAATAGGTCAGCCGCAACTTGTACGTATAATGCTAGTAAATTATCTCATGGTCAATCTCTTGTTTTTTTGTTAATATTATTTTATTAAACATGTTGTACGCATAAGTAAATAAACTTGCTTCCAAGTTGAAAGTGGTGTAATCCAATTGGCTCAACAAACTAAATATAATATGGTAAAGGAAAAGATAACAGAATGGATAACTAGCGGTCAGGTAAAACCTGGGGATAAGATTTATTCTGAAAATGAACTTGTCAAAATGTTTGGTGTAAGCAGACATACGATTCGTCAAGCTATCGGGGATTTGGTTCATGAGGGATGGCTATACAGAGAACAAGGTGCTGGAACCTTTTGTTCCAATAAGTTGGGGAATGAAAAGCCTCAAATCCAGAATCAATCAAGTAATGGAAAAAATATCGGAGTTATAACCACCTACATTTCTGACTATATTTTCCCTTCCATTATCAAAGGAATTGAATCATATTTAACAGCTGAGGGATATTCTTTAACCTTTGCTTGTACGGATAATGATGTTGAGAAAGAAAAACAATGTTTACAATCGATGTTAAGCAGGAACATTGACGGTCTTATTGTTGAGCCTACCAAAAGCAGCAATTACAATCCTAACATTCATTACTATCTGGAATTAGAACAGAACCATATCCCATACTTAATGATTAACCAATTCTATCCCCAGCTTATGCCTCCTCATATCATTGTGAATGATGAGCACGGCGGCTTTGCGGCTACTGAACATTTAATTAAATTAGGCCATGAAAAGATAGTTGGACTCTTTAAAACTGATGACCTCCAAGGGGTAAATCGTATGCAGGGCTTTATCCGCGCTTTCAGAGAGCATGGCATCACATTTTTCCCGGAGATGGTGATTACCTATACCACCGATGAAAAAGATAGCAGATTATTAGAGCGATTAGAAAAATTTTTCAATGCAGATTCAATCCCTTCAGCAATAGTGTGTTACAATGACCAACTGGCCTTACAAATATTAAATATGTTAAGAGAACTTGGATTAAGTATTCCTGATGATGTTTCGATTGTTGGCTACGATGACTCCTTTTTAGCAGAGGCATCAGATGTAAAGCTTACATCAGTAACCCATCCAAAAATGCAAATGGGTATTGATGCTGCAAAATGGATTGTTGCTGCTGTCGAAAAAAAGGACAACATTCCTCCATCCATCGTTTATGAGCCTGAGCTTGTGATTAGAAGTTCAACCACTACATTGAAAAAATAACAAGTGAAGAAATTATTTTAAAGTTAACACGAAGACGCTTTCGTAATGTATTTTCCAACACATTATGAAAGCGTCCTTTTTTTAATTTAAAGAGATATATTAATTCCGGAATATTCTGAAATATCACGAGATACTTTTTCCGGTTCGGTTTCCTTAAGTAAGAAGGATAACAAGAAGAAAACAACGGCTGTCCACATCCCTATCCCCATGATTCCTAAGTTGGCTCCATATTGGCCAGTACTATATTTTCGAAACACCAGCTAAAAATCGGCATGAAGCAGGTAAATACTAATAAGTACATCATGTAAAAAATAGCCATTAGCATACTGACCCAAACATTACGGGTTTTAAATACACTTTTGTATTCCTGAAACGTTGGTTTTACTTCATGAGGACATGTTCTATTAGATTCTACAAGATTTGTCCTCATGAGCCTTTCATGAGGACATATTCTATTAGATTCTACAAGTTTTGTCCTTTTGACCCTTTCAAATGAAAATGCGGATGTTAAATTTATAAAAATCGTTTTTTTCGATTGCGCAAGAACGCTGGTATATTCAGAGATTCTTCTGACTGTTCTGAGTGTCTTTCATAATCTTGAACTGGTTCGCCTCGGTTTATTGGTTCACGCTGTATACGTTTTTCCCTTTGATATGGATTAGACATTTCTTCCATTGATGGCTGGGAAAGCGGTTGTGCTAATATCTCCTCTTGCTCAGTGAATCCAGTGGCAATAACAGTTACGATAATTTCTTCATCTAAGTTTTCGTTAATGACCGAACCAAAAATCATATTTAATTCCTCATGAGAAGCAGAAGCAACTATATCGGCTGCCTCCTGTACTTCAAAAAGACTTAAATTATTTCCACCAGTTATGTTCATGATCACACCATGAGCTCCATTGATAGAAGTTTCAAGTAAGGGACTATTTAAGGCTTTCTGCGCAGCCTCAACAGCACGATCTTTACCTTTAGCAATACCAATTCCCATTAAGGCAGTTCCCTTATGGGACATGACCGTTTTCACGTCAGCAAAATCAAGGTTGATTAGCCCTGGCACAGCAATTAAATCGGAAATCCCTTGAACACCCTGGCGTAGTACATTATCCGCTTCCCGAAAAGCTTCAATCATGGGTGTTTTTTTATCTACAATCTCTAATAAGCGATCGTTGGGAATAATAATTAAGGTGTCTACTGCTTCCCTCATTTCATTAATTCCAGTTTCTGCGTTAGCTGCACGCTTGCGGCCTTCAAATTTAAACGGACGTGTGACAACTCCAATTGTCAGGGCACCAAGATTGCGGGCAATTTCAGCAATGGCAGGCGCTGCACCTGTGCCGGTACCACCTCCCATACCGGCTGTAACGAAAACCATGTCTGCACCTGCTAACACTTCTTTTATTTGCTGTTTACTCTCTTCCACAGCTCTTTTACCTATTTCTGGATTAGCCCCAGCTCCCAAACCTCTTGTCAATGCTGTACCAATTTGCATCGTGACCGCTGCTTTTGATTGATTAAGAGCTTGTGCATCTGTATTAACGGCAATAAATTCTACACCTTCAACTCCTTCGTCAATCATACGATTCACGGCGTTATTTCCCCCGCCGCCAACACCGATGACTTTAATCTTGGCGAGTTGGTCCATATTTGTATCAAATTCTAACATGTTCATTCCTCCGCTATAGTAGATTAGGTGACAGGAAATTTTACTATTGCTTTCTAATTATTTCAGAGCAAACTTACCCCTCTAATTAAAGTTGCTTGTATGACCTCTTATGATAATAAAGGTATTTATTATGAATTAGTTTTTAGTCTACTGAACCTAAATTTTCTTGTCCAGTTAAGATTAACCTATTTATAAGTTTAATAAATGGGAAAAAAACCACCCTAAATAAGACAAGGATGAGGAATTTTTCTTATTTATTTTTGCTTTTAATCAAAAAAAGGAAACCAGTGTTCATTCACATTGGTTTCCACTTTGATTCATGCCTTTAATCGATTATTAAAATGAACAAGCCGGTCTAAATCTGCAACCATTCTAAGACAATTAGTATAATCCTTTTTACGGCGTTTTTCGACTCTCATTCTCACTGTATGATGTCTTCTGTAATCTTCATGACCTACACCATGTGCACTATACATCGCTTTTTCCATTTCGCTCGTATAACTTAATTGTAAATGATTGATAACAAATCATTCCTTTCAGTTCTTTTCCCCTGGGCGAATTGTTCTTTTACGTAGGTTTCATCTTATCATTGAATTCAAGGTCACACAAAGTCAAAAAAACGGTGTATTTTGCTGTATACAAGAATGTCATTCAAACTCGAGAATATAGCACTGACATCCTTACTTTTTTATCCATATCCTTCCATATAGTGCACAACCTAAAAAAAATTCCCAAAAAAAGAATCTAACAGGATTTATAAAATATACTCAATAATAGGCTGTAAATTGTCGTTTTAGAAAGCAGAATTTTATCATTTACATGTTTCGCTAGGAGATTTACTCATAATTTAGGAGGAACCATCGTATTTCATAAGAAAGTGACGATGAAAACTCTTTCTAATCATACAGGAATGTGAAGAACGATATTGAATTATACACCTACAAGGAAAATAATCTTGTACAAATCGGAAAGGTTGTGAGTTTATGAGACTTTCGAATGTACAGCCTAAGAAAAACTTCAGTTACATCTTCGTTCAATTTCCAGGGATGAAAATGAATATCCCTATGCATTCTGACGAAGAAGGAACGGTGATGAAAGAAGATGTTGCTTTATGTGTCCAATTAAACAGTAAAGAGAAGGTAAATCAATTATTCTTTGTACGCACCCAGAGTATAAAACCTTTTGATTTTACAGATGAAGGAATTGGAGCAAAAGCATATTATCGAGTCATTAAGCAAAAAGAAAACTCTCAAGATTCACACACGAAAGAACCCGAAGAATTCGTCACGTTTATCACAGATGAAGTTAACATTTTACAAAAGAAAACTGATACAGGATATAACTTCATCTTGGTCATAAACAAACGTGAAATCGGAATGGTCGCTTCGATTGAAGAAGAAGTTTTCCAAACCGAGAAAGGACTATTAGTACTTAATGAGAAAGTGAAAGAGCGTGCCACTGTTAACGCAGATAGCAAGAAAAATATGACTGCCATCGTAAGGAGGAAGAAAAAGAGAATAATCACGGGAGGTAATTTCTTTCAGGCTCATGAAGTTCATGAGCCAATCCGAATTGCTTTGGAGGGCAGTAAAAGAAAATTTACAGTATTTTCTCCTGCCGCATTAGATTTTATCGGTCCAGGTGATCAGAACCCATCCAATTTAATGATGAGGAGGTGTTGATTAGGATTGTCCTTTCGGAAAAAACTTCATACTAGTAAAATCGAAACAAAAGGATTAAATGGATAATCCTTTTCGATAAATAAACTTTAGGAAAGGAATAAATTATTGGCTGTAAGCCTAATAATTACTAAGGAAAACTAACGAATCCATTTATTATAGGGACTTAACCAACGAGTTAAGTCCTTTTTACTGTTCAGACAATTACATACTCAGACTTTTGATGCCGTGAAACATATTGATTATTAGTAACCCAAAATCGCCATGGATAATCACGGGCTTCACCAGATGTTTCAATTCCAATCCTTTTTCCGACTGATATGCTTTCTGGACAAAAGCCTTTGGCAATAAATAATCGTGGAGGAGTGAGGGGACGTCCATAGTCCTCCATGGTAATGCCCAATGATTTTGTCAGTTTGCCAGGGCCATTTGTCAGTTTTGAAAGTTCTTCAATGCCCCTCCTTATTTTCATAATCTCGAGACCATCTCGAGGTTCAAGGGCACGAATCAAAACGGCTTCAGGATTTTCTTCACCGCCGCTAACCACATTGAAGAGGCAGTGCCTATGCATAACATAGGTATAGGCCAGGCCGGACCGTTGGAACATGACCTCGGTTCTTGCCGTCCTTCTATTATTGTAGCTATGTGCAGCCCTGTCACCAGGACCTATGTAAGCTTCTGTTTCGACAATATATCCTGCTGTCATTCCTTCATTCGTTTCTTTTACAAGGAGGCATCCGAGCAATGCCTTTGCCAGGTCAAGCGTGGGCTGAACATAAAATTCCTCGGGTAATGGTACTATTTCTTTTGTAAATTCTCCCACGTTTAATGCCCTCCATAAAAATGATTTACTTAAAAACTATGGACAAAAAAACCAATAATTAAACATTTGTATAAATTTTTAATCTATAACCTAATCCTTTCATCAAAAAAAAGCTGCCTTAAGGACAGCTCTAAAAAATATCTCATCAACCACTTAATCTTGGTCATCTAGTTCAATAAAATAATGATCCTTACGGTAGGAAACTGCCTCCATTATTGCTATAAGATTTTGCCCAACACCTTTTACTTAACTAGTAATTCGACACCAATTTTAAATGAAGCCTCCGTTTTTTCAATAACTTCCTCAACCGATACTCCGTCCTGGGTTTCCACGAGAACCATTCCTTCCGGAGTGAAATCAAATACAGCCAAATCTGTTATTAAACGGTGGACCACTTCTTTTCCAGTAAGGGGAAGTGTACACTCTTTTTTGACCTTTGATTCTCCGTGCTTATTAACATGTTCCATAATAATCACAACACGTTTTGCGCCGTTTACTAAGTCCATGGCTCCGCCCATTCCTTTGACCATCTTCCCTGGAATCATCCAATTAGCCAAATCTCCTGTTTGAGAAACTTCCATTCCCCCTAAGATAGCAAGGTCGATGTGACCACCGCGAATCATTGCAAATGATTCTGCACTGTCGAAAAAAGAAGCACCAGGTACAGCAGTTACCGTTTCTTTTCCCGCATTTATTAAATCGGGGTCTTCTGTCCCTTCAACCGGATAAGGTCCAATGCCCAATAAGCCATTTTCTGATTGAAGCAAGACGTTGTATTCGCTTGGAATTTCATTGGCAATAAGGGTAGGGATCCCAATCCCTAAATTTACGTTCATTCCATCCTGAATTTCTTGAACCGCACGTTTTACAATGGTTAACCGCGCATCCTTCAATCCACTCACTCCTTGTCTCTTTTAAACTATTAGGCTTGTACTACTGTACGTCTTTCTATCCGTTTTTCATAGTTTGTTCCGAGCAGCACACGTTGAACGTAGATTCCTGGCGTATGGATTTCTTCAGGATTTAAATCTCCTACCCCAACGATTTCCTCGACTTCTGCAATTGTAATTTTCCCGGCCATTGCAGCCAATGGATTAAAGTTGCGTGATGTTTTTCGGAAAACAAGGTTTCCAAGTGGGTCGGCCTTCCAGGCTTTCACCAGGGCAAAATCGCCGACAATTCCTTCTTCTAATAAATAGGTTCTTCCTTTAAAATCCTTGTGCTCTTTTCCTTCTGCAATTGGAGTTCCCACCCCAGTAGCCGTATAAAAACCAGGTATTCCGGCGCCGCCGGCACGAATTCGTTCAGCAAGCGTTCCTTGAGGGACTAGTTCGACCTCTAGCTCACCGCTTAAAAACTGCTTTTCAAAAATTTTATTTTCACCCACATACGATGAAACCATTTTCTTAATTTGCTTATTTGCAAGCAGCAGACCAAGCCCCCAATCATCAACGCCACAGTTATTACTAACGATTGTTAAATCCTTCGTTCCTTGATCTCTTAAGGCAAGAATTGCTCTTTCCGGAATTCCGCACAGTCCGAAACCACCAACAATGATGGTATCGCCATCTGAAATATCTTGTATTGCTTCCACAAAGGAGTTCACAATTTTTCCATTCTTCACAGGATCCGCCTCCTTATTAAAATAGAGTCTCTTACATTTGAAATTAACTGTTAAAAATTAGACCGGATATACAGAGTGTTTTCGTTCTGAAAAAATGAGATATTTTGAAGAGTATGCCTCAAAACGATTAACAAGCTCTTTACGCAATGAGTTTGCTGGAATAATACCGTCGATCACCATTTCGGAAGCTAAATGGTAAATATCAATGTCCTCTTTATATTCCTCACGTTTTTGTTCTATGAATGCGGTTCGCTCCTCTTCAGGAAGCTCTGCAATTTTATTAGCATAAACGGCATTAACTGCTGCTTCTGGTCCCATAACCGCAATTTGAGCAGAAGGCAATGCAAGACAAGCATCCGGTTCAAATGCAGGGCCAGCCATTGCATAAAGACCAGCTCCATATGCTTTACGTACAATAACAGAGATTTTTGGAACACTTGCTTCAGCCATTGCTGAAATCATTTTCGCACCATGACGAATGATTCCTGCCCGTTCTACCTTTGTACCTATCATAAATCCAGGAACATCAACTAAAAACAAAAGGGGAATATGGTAGGCATCACAAAGATTAATAAATTTTGCAGCCTTATCTGCTGAATCGTGGAATAATACCCCGCCTTTAACACGCGGCTGATTGGCAATGATTCCGACAGGTTTCCCATCCATGCGGGCAAGTCCTGTAATAAGTTCGCCAGCAAAAAGTTTTTTGATCTCAAAGAAGGAGTCTTCATCAATAATCCCGTTTATTAGATCATGCATATTAAATGGTGCATTCTGATTAGCCGGAATCAGCTCTTCTAATGGTTTTTTCAATGGTTTAGGAGTCACAGACTCACGAACTGGCGGTTTCTCTGAAAAATTAGCAGGGAAATAAGAAAGATAGTTTCTTGCCATTGAAATGGCTTCTTCTTCATTTTTTGCAAGAACATCACCACAGCCTGAAACAGAACAGTGCATGCGCGCGCCGCCCATTTCCTCCAAGGTTACTTTTTCACCAATAACCATTTCGGCCATTCTCGGTGATCCCAGGTACATCGATGCATTTTTATCAACCATAATAACAATGTCACAAAAAGCTGGAATATAGGCTCCACCAGCAGCAGATGGGCCAAACAGAATACAGATCTGAGGAATTTTACCTGAAAGTTTTACTTGATTGTAAAAGATTCTTCCTGCCCCACGACGCCCCGGGAACATTTCCACCTGATCCGTTATCCGAGCTCCAGCAGAATCTACTAGGTATAATAATGGCACTCGAAGTTTTTCAGCTGTTTCTTGGATTCGAATGATTTTCTCAACCGTCCGAGCTCCCCAAGAACCGGCTTTGATCGTTGAATCGTTAGCCATCACACAGACAAGCTGGCCATTAATCTTGCCCATCCCTGTCACAACACCATCTGCAGGAAGATCCCCCGCCATGCAGTTTGCAAATAGCGCGTCCTCCAGTTCAAAGCCAGGATCGAATAATAATGATAAACGCTCGCGAACGAACAGTTTTCCCTGCTCTTGGTTTTTTTCGTGATATTTGGGAGCTCCGCCCTTTTTGATTTGTTCGACTCGATCATTCAGTGTTTGTTGTAAAGGTTTCATATCCACTGTCATTATTTTTCCTCCTATTAATCTAGTTTTCTTATTCACCATTGTAGATTGGGGCGCGTTTCTCCTTAAAAGCCTGTAATCCTTCTAAACGATCTTTTGTTGACATCGTCACTTCATAGGCATTTTGCTCAATGGCCAGACCGGTGTTTATTTCTACATCAAAGCCTTTATCGATTGCGAACTTTGCTTGTGCAACGGCAATCGGGCCATTCCGAACAATTTGTCCTGCAATTTCTAATGCTTTATCAATTAAGCTTTCAACAGAGACCGTATACTCTACTAATCCAATCTCAAGGGCTTCTTTTGCATCAATTCGTCTTGCAGTGAAAATCAGCTCTTTTGCACGTCCCTTTCCTACTAATCTTGGTAAACGCTGTGTTCCGCCTGCACCAGGAATAATTCCCAGTGATGTTTCCGTCAGTCCAAGCTTCGCAGTTTCAGAGGCAATACGGATATCACAAGCGAGCGCTAGTTCAGTTCCTCCGCCAAAAGCAACTCCGTTCACAGCCGCTATGACCGGTTGGGGTAATGATTCTAAAGAGTTGATAGTTTCACGGATCAAAGAAACCGTCTTCCTCACCTCAACCGGATCCATTCCAGCTCGTTCCTTTAAATCAGCTCCCGCACAAAAAGCTTTCTCCCCAGCCCCTGTAATGACGATACAGCGAACTAATCGATCATATTTACAGGTAAGAATGGCGCTCTTGAGCCCCTCTAACATCTGTAAGGATAAAGCATTAGCAGCTTCCGGCCTATTTAAAGTAATCATCACGATTCCGTTTTCCATCTTGTTAACTAATATGGTTTTACTCATGATCTCACCTTTCTCACAAAGCATTTCCAAGCTTTCCACCCAACTTGGAACTCGCGGCTTGAAAACTTTTACTTGGTAAAGGTCTGCCAAGCTTCTCCTGAATGAATTGGGATGCATGAAGCAGCTTTTGCTGATCAGCACCAGTGTGAATTCCCATCCCGTGAAGCATATAAAGTAAATCGTCTGTTGCTACGTTTCCAGATGCTCCAGGCGCATAAGGACATCCTCCTAAGCCGCCAAGGGAAGAATCAAAAATGGTAATTCCCATTTCTAACGATACTAAGATGTTGGCCAAAGCCGTTCCTCGTGTATCATGAAAATGCATGGCTAATTTATCTGCTGGAAATCTTTTTAATAAAACTTCCAACACTTCTTGAACTTGCTTTGGATTTGCCACACCGATTGTGTCACCGAGAGACAATTCTGCAATACCCATGTCAAATAAAGTTTCGGAAACTCTTATGACCGCATCGATATCAACATCACCTTCATACGGACAGCCAAAAACAGTAGAAACATAACCTCTGCTTAATTTTCCTGCTGAAATGGTTTCTATGACCAAATCCCGTAACACAGGGAAAGTCTCGCCAATCGTTTTATTTATATTTTTTAGGTTATGTGCTTCGCTTGCTGACATAAACACTGCTACTTCATCAATGTTCGCTTTAAATGCCCGTTCCAAACCTTGAAGGTTAGGAACGAGTGCTGTATAGGTGACACCAGGCACTTTGGTAATGCCAGTAGCAACGGCAACTGCATCTGAAAGTGCAGGAATCCATTTGGGATTAACAAAAGAGGTAATCTCAAGATGTTTTAGTCCACTATCTGACAATTGATTAATCCAAGCGATTTTATCTTCTGTTGATATAAATGCCTTTTCGTTTTGCAATCCATCACGAGGACCAACCTCTTTAATCGTTACACCTTCCGGCCACTTCATTGTTTCATCTCCTTTCCACCTTTATCCAGGCTTTATTCAACTACTACAATGACGTCGCCTTCATTAACAAAGTCGCCTTCGTTCACTTTCACTTCTTTCACCGTTCCACCGAATTCAGCTGCAATTGGAATTTCCATTTTCATCGATTCTAAAATCACTACATCTTGACCCTCTTCTACCTGATCTCCAGCTTTAACTAATACCTTCCATACATTTCCTGCCATGACTGCAATTACTTCACTCATGATAATTCCTCCTATTTTACGTTATTTTCTTTTTTAGTTTTTAAATACTTGTTAACAAAGTCTGTTGTCGTATCACCTGAATGGAATGCCGAGTGGGCAATAACCTCTTGCAGCATTGGGATATTTGTTTTAATACCTTCAATATGATAATCAGCTAATGCAGCTTGCAGACGATTTATTGCCTCTTCACGATTGCTGCCTTTGACGACAAGCTTAGCAATCATTGGATCATAAAAAGGAGTGACTACAGATTGACCGTGAATAGCTAATTCATGTCGAACTCCAGGTCCGTTCGGCAACTCTAATTTTGTTATTTTTCCAGGTGAAGGGAAAAATGTTTTGGGATCTTCCGCATAGATTCTAACCTCAATGGCATGACCCTCACGTTTTACGTCTTCTTGAGAAAATTTCAGAGCTTCACCTGCAGCGATTTGCAATTGTTTTTCAACTAAGTCCAATCCTGTAATTTCTTCCGTAACAGGATGCTCCACTTGCAAACGGGTATTCATTTCAAGAAAGTAGAAATTTTGCTCTTCATCAACTAAGAACTCGATTGTTCCTGCATTTTTATACCCAATCGATTGGGCCGCTTTTACTGCAGCCTCCCCCATCTTGGTACGAGTTTTTTCAGTAATAAACGATGATGGGGCTTCCTCTACGACTTTTTGATGACGGCGTTGGATCGAACATTCACGTTCCCAAAGGTAAACGGTATTTCCAAAACCGTCTGCCAAGATTTGAATCTCAATATGTCTTGGATTTTCAACAAATTTTTCAATATACATTGCTCCATCGCCAAAGAAATCAGTAGCCCGCTTTTGGTTCCCCGCAAATGCTTTTCGGATTTCATCCCCGTTATGGACCACCTGCATTCCAATTCCACCACCCCCTGCGGAGGCTTTTAGCATAACAGGATAACCGATGCGGTCTGCCGCTTCTACCGCTTCCTCTTCATCTGCCAATGGGTAGGTAATCCCTGGAACGACAGGAACACCCGCTCCCTCCATCGCTTTGCGTGATTCAATCTTACTTCCCATTTTAGAAATAACCTCTGGAGAAGGCCCGATGAATACAAGTCCTGCTTCCTCACAGCGACGGGCAAAGTCCGTATTTTCAGACAGCAAGCCATATCCCGGGTGAATAGCCTCCGCTCCTGAAACCTGAGCGACCTCTAGAATTTTATTGATATTTAAATAGCTTTCTGCTACACGGGAACCTCCGATTAAATAGGCCTCATCTGCCATTTTTACATGGGGAGCATCCGCATCAGCCTCTGAGTAAACTCCAATTGTGGTAATCCCTAATGCTTTGCATGTACGGATTACACGGACAGCAATTTCGCCACGATTAGCAATTAAAACTTTTTTGAACATGCCTTTCCACCCTTTCTATCTTCTATCTAAGAAGGTTCAAAACTCGTCATCATCATTACAAAGCTTAAACTTTGATGATTAAGGAGCTATGTAAAAGTCTAATTATTCATTTTGCAACATTCTTTACGTTTATCTTTAACTCTTAATCTAGTAATATGGAACCAGTCATTTGCCGGTGATTTTCCTGACAAATGACTGTCTCTAATTAATAACTATTTAACTGATGACTTTTCAGCAACTATTTTTTGGATTTGTGCAACCGTTGTCGGGTCTTCTAGTCCTGTAATGTCGCCGGAAACCTTTCCTGATACAACAATTTCCTTTAATAAGCGGCGCATGATTTTACCACTAACTGTTTTCGGCAACATATCTGTAAAAATAATTGATTTTGGGGTTGCAATCTTACCAATTTGTTGAATAATGCGATTATTTATTTGTTGTTTTAATTCCTCTGTTCCTTCATAGCCATCGGCCAAACGGACAAATGCGAGCGGAACTTCTCCTTTAATTTCATCTGGGATCCCAATGATTGCGCTTTCAGAAACACCCTCACATTCAAGTACAGCACTCTCCATCTCCATTGTACTTAAGCGGTGTCCGGCTACATTAAACGCGTCATCTGAACGGCCAACTACCCATAAATATCCATCATCATCTATTAATGCCAGGTCGCTGGCATAATAGCAACCATCCACTTGGCTATAATAGGATGCGTAATATCGTTCCGGTTCTTTCCAAAGTGTCCGGCATAGCATAGGAAATGGTTTTCTAATAACCAGATTTCCTAAGACACCATGTTTAACTGGATTGCCTTCTACATCAACGATATCCATAACCGCCCCTAAAAAGGCAGTACCTGAGGAACCCGGTTTCATTGGCGTCAGCCAAGCTGCTCCAGCTATAGGCGATCCCGCGGTTTCTGTTTGACCCCAAGTATTATTGATATATACCTTCTTCTTTCCTAAAACTTCATATGTCCAATGCCAGGTTTCCGGATCGAAAGGTTCTCCAACAAGGGAAATGACATCGAGGCACGATAAATCAAATTTCTCTAATGCCTTTTCTCCCATACTTTTTAACATTCTTAATGCTGTTGGGGCAGTAAACAGTTTATTCACCCTGTATTTTTCAATGATTTGATAAAAACGATCTTTTGTTGGATAATCAACAGCCCCTTCAAAGACAACGGTTGTTACACCATTCGCTAAGGCACCTGTAATTCCCCAAATATGCATGGTTAACCAGCCGATATCCGCGGTACACCAGAAAACATCGTCTTGATGGTGATCCATATGATACTTGGCATATGTGTAATTCTGTGTGACAAAAGCCATGCCGGAATGCACGACGCCTTTTGGTTTACCTGTCGTACCACTTGTATAAAACACAATACCGCTCTCATTAGCTTCAATTCTCTCTGGTTCACAAACGATACTTGCCGCTTTTGTCTGCTCATGCCACCAGTAATCCCGGCCATCTTTCATTTTAACCTCTGAACCTAATCGGTCAACAACAATGACTGCTTCAATCGATGGAATAAATGGTACAACATGATCAACTTTTTCTTTTAAAGGAATGAATTTACCCCGACGTTCAGTTGCATCCGCAGTGATTAATACTTTTGGCTCAAAATTGATGAGACGGTCTGTCAATGATTTTTCCGAATATCCTGAGAAAATTGTATTGTAAATAGCACCAATTCGAAAACAAGCTAAAACGGAAATAAAGGCTTCTGCCAGATTGGGAAGAAAAATAGCAACACAATCACCTTTTTTTACACCAAATGATTTAAGAACATTCGCAAAACGATTTACTTCAGCAAGAAGCATATTATACGTGTAAAATTTGGCGTCCCCGTTTTCACCCTCCCAAATGAGAGCGGTCCGGTTTCCTGCCCCATTTTCTATATGCCGATCAAGTAAATTTACACTTGGGTTACTAATGCCGCCGGCAAAAAAGCGAAAATCGGGGAGCTGTCCACTAATGGTTTCATCCCATGGTTCATACCAAACAAGTTCACGGGCTGCACGATCCCAAAATTTAGCAGGATCTTCATGGGATTGTTTAAGCAGTTCATTAAATGCTTCGCTGCTCCCAATGGAGGTTGAACGGACTTTTTCTTCTTCTGGATAAATGAGTTTGCTATTTGAAACTACTTGTAAAATTCCACTGATATCCATGTAATGGCTCCTTTAACAATTTTTATTTAATCACTATGTCTCTACTAGGCTGTTGATTTCCACTCCAGGCGCTTCGCTTTCCGCGGGCGTGCCGGGGAGCCTCCTCGTCGCTCGCTCCAATCAACGTAGTCTTTAAGATCAACCATCACCTTTAACACAGCCAATCCTATAAAAAATTCATTAACATCCAATTTGTTTGGCAATAACCATTCGTTGAACTTCAGATGTTCCTTCACCAATTTCCAAGAGTTTCGCATCACGGAAGAATCGCTCCACTTGATATTCCTTCATATATCCATATCCGCCATGAATTTGAACGGCTTGATCACATGCTCGCATGCATATTTCCGAAGCAAATAATTTCGCAAATGCCGCTTCCTTTTTAAAGGCTTTTCCTTGATCCTTTAACCAAGCTGCTTTAAAAACCATATTCCGGGCTAATTCAATATTCATTGCCATGTCAGCTAATTTAAATTGGATTGCCTGGAAGTTGGCTAAACTCTTTCCAAACTGTTTTCTTTCTTTTGCATATTGAAGAGCTTTTTCATAGGCTCCTTGAGCAATACCTACAGCCATGGCACCGATTCCAATTCTTCCGCCATCAAGGGTAGCTAAAAATTGCTTGTAACCGTTTCCATCTGTTCCCAGCAGATTTTCTTTTGGAACCCTTACATTCTCTAAGATAAGTTCTGTGGTATTTGAGGCATGCAGACCCATTTTTTCGTAGTTGTCGATTACAGTGAATCCTGGAGCATTTGTAGGAACAATAAATGCGCTGATTCCGTTGATTCCTTTTGAGCGGTCTGTTACCGCTGTCACTGCAAGGTGATTAGCATAGCTTGCATTTGTAATAAAACATTTTGAGCCGTTAATGACCCACTCATCTCCATCAAGAACTGCTGTTGTTTGGGTTCCCCCTGCATCGGAGCCTGCATTCGGCTCAGTCAATCCAAATGCTCCAAAAGACTCTCCCGTACAAATTGGTGTTAAGTATTTCTCTTTTTGCTCATGTGTACCAAATAAATTAAGAGGAGCTCCTCCCAATGAAATATGTGCTGAATATGTAATTCCTGTTGATGCACAAACACGACTAAGTTCTTCAACGACAATGGCAAAGCTGATCGTGTCAGCCTCACCTCCACCGTATTGTTCAGGAAAAGGCAGACCCATGATCCCTAACTCTGCTAATTTTGCAAAAATTTCCTTAGGGAATTCCCCCGTTCGATCACGTTCATCTGCACCAGGTGCAACTTCTGCATCAGCAAAATCTCGAATTAACTTGCGTATCATCTCTTGTTCTTTCGTTAAATCAAAATTCATTTATCTACAACCCCTTTCTAAATATTCTGATTGTTTTAAGCGAAAAAAATTAAGCCACCACTACATATCTTTACGCTGAACTCCTTTCATTATTTTCAAAACTTTCTTATAATAAGAATATAATCATTATGAATATTATGCTATGTACATTTTCATGAATATTATTATGAAAAATTTGTGTCTTTTACACAAAAACACGAAAATGGATGAAATGTAAAAAATCTTAGAGAAAGGATGATGACAGATGCAAGATACCTTAACTCATCGGCAACTAAAGTCCTTAATCCATGTGTCCAACGTTATCAATTCCAAATTAGATATTGATACGATCTTTGATTCAATCATGAATGAAACGATATCTGTCGTTGAAGCGGCAGGAGGAGGCTCTATATGGATTTTTGACAAAAGCCAGAATCGACTCATCGCAAAATCAGCTCAAGGATTATTTTATCCACATATATTTAGGCAAATTAAACTAGTTAGCGGTGAATCCATGACTGGGATGTCTTTTGCTGCAAAAAAATGTCTCATTTTTTGGGATGAGGTAGAAATTAAACAGGCGCTGTCAACATTAACGCCATATAACAGAGATTTATTGGATCAGTCTATTCCGAGTAATTTTCATTTTACATCTGTCATTTCTTCACCTATTTTACAAAACGGAAAATGTATTGGCGTGATTACATTGGACTCTTTTGAACAATCTTTGCAGTTTAAGCAAGAGGATATTAATCTATTGGAAGCGATTGGCCACCAAGCAGCAGTTGCCTTGGAAAAATCCAGTCTTTATTATGAGAAGGAAAAAATGGTTCAGAAGCTTTCCCATTCAATCGAAATACATAGGAACCTGGCCAATCTCGTTGTAAATGGAGAAGGAATTCAGTCGATTATGAATTTTATACATAAAACAATAGGACAACATATGTTTCTCTTTGATGAAATAGGTGAACTTAGGGCTTCTGCCTGCTATTCTTCCTTATCAATTGAAATGACCGAGTATATGAAAGCGTATGCAAAACAAATTATCCTAACACTTGAAAACTCACATACCGTTTCCGAAATAACATTAAATGATGAAACGTATCAATTAGTTGTATTGCCACTTGGGTCCAAATTAAAGTCTCTAGGCGGGCTAATCATCCTTTCAAAACAAAAAATGAATGAGGTGGATATCGCTGCTCTTGAACATGCTTGTACAGTCATTTCACTTGAACTGGGAAAAGAGCAAGCCGTTTTTGAAACACAGCAGCGTTTAAGAGGGGAATTCGTGACCAAGCTTTTTTCAGGACAAATCGATGAAGCACTTATTCAGAAAGCAAAAAATTTAAATTTTGACCCTAACCGAAACTATGTTGCCATACTTATTAATTTTGAGGATAAGTTAAACGAGCAAAAGGTAATCGGCGACCACTTCATAAGGAATTTACTCCATATGGCCAATACATTACTTGGGAGGAACTCGCAAGTAATGGCAGTAAGGGATGAAAATCAAATCGTTGCCCTTCTATCCTTGCATTCAAGAGTTTCTTCGTCCAATATTATTGCTGAATTAAAAGAACATGCAAAAATTTTACAGCATGAGATTAAAAATAAATATAGAGAGATAGACGTATCAATTGGGATTGGAAGAATTAAGCAAGGGCTTATTTTTGTCCACGAGTCATTTGTAGAAGCGACAAAGTGCATAAAGTTTCTCAAAAACTATCGTTTTGATCATAGAGTTCTTAGTTATACAGACCTTGGCGTTCAGAGGTTTATTTTACAAAATTCAAAGGAAGAATTGATTGATTTTATCCATGAAGTATTAGGTCCCCTCATTGAATATGAACAATCTAGAAAAGGCGAACTGTTAAGCACTCTGATTGTTTATTTAGACCAAAATCAAAACATAAAGAAAACGGCTGATTCTTTACATATTCACACAAATACCTTAAGCTATCGTTTAAAACGAATTGAGGAAATTCTATTAACGGACTTGAATGAAAGTCAACCATTATTTAATATTCATTTAGCAATCAATATATATCAATATATAAAAGATAACACTAGTGTTGCCTTAATTTAATTTCAAACTAAGGGTTAACTTACTGATAACGTAAAAAACCGATTTCCTAATGGAAGTCGTTTTTTTGTACTCACTGATTACTTAATTATCAAAACAGGACCATGCGAAAGCTGGGAAACTTTCTGACTAACACTACCGAGCATTAATGCTTTTATATTTCCCAACCCACTGCTTATCCTCTAATTCTTTTTGGGAGATTACTTCTTCTAAATTTTCAAAGCCTTATTATTAAATCTTTATAGAATAATTAGTCTGTATTTCCATCGGTAAGCCAACATAATTTTCTGAAAGACTGGCCGCCGCTGTTTGTGAGGAAGTCACATAATCTAACTCGGCTAGTTGAATGTGATATTCAAATGAGCTATGTTCATAGTTTCGGTGCAGCATTGTAGTCATCTAATAGGAGAATCTTTGGGCTTTCCAAATGCGGCGGAGACAAATTTGCGAATAGCGGTTAAGGATATCTTCCTCTCCCGAATGATAATATTCACTCAAGCCACGTAAAATAGACACAGAGAATCACCCCTACATCTATTTTACTTTTTATCAAAATTGTTTCTACCATAATTTTTGTACAATTTATTACATTTCTCTATATTTTTCCGATAACTGTTAGAACCACCATGCTCAGTCTTTTTCTATTTTTCAACCGGCTCCCCAGCTTTCCCCCAATGTGTTTTAGGAATCTCGGTTACGAGGACTCTTATATTCTCCTTCGGTGAATCCAATGTTTCGGATACGGTGGCCGTGACATTGCGAATTAATTCAGCCACTTTTTCTTTCGGTCTACCTTCCATCATTTGCACATGAATAATAGGCATGAAAATCCCTGCTCTCTACAATTATTAATCTGTCACGGTAAAAGACACTTCGCCAAAACCATCAAATTTCCCGCTTACAACATCGCCAAAGTTCAACTTAACGGCAGCAGTAATGCCGCCAGTTATAATCACGTCACCCTTACGAACCTTTTCACCCTTTCTTGCCAGCATATTGGCAAGCATCGCCACAGAGTGGGCTGGGTGGCCAAGGACAGCAGCCCCTGCACCCAATTCCTTGATTTCACCATTAATAGTAAGCGTAGCTCCGACAAGGTCCAGTTCAAATTGTTCCGGTTTTTTTACGGTGGTGCCCAACACAACACGTGACGTTGAGGCATTATCAGCAATCACATCCGGTAAAGTAAACTGGAAGTTTTCATAACGGCTGTCGATAATTTCCAACGCTGGAAGAACGTATTCCGTTTTTGCGAGAACCTGCGCGCCTGTTATGCCTGGGCCTTCAATATCTTCTCCTATCACAAATGCAATCTCTGCTTCCACTTTCGGATGGATCAAATCACTTAAACGGGCTTTACCGCCATTTTCTATCAACATATAATCAAACACATATCCATAAATAGGCTCTTCAATGCCCATTTGCTTCATTTTGGCAAAGCTTGTTAAGCCCATCTTAGGACCAACAATTCTTCTTCCTTCATTTAATTTACGGTTTACGATTTCTTGTTGAACAAAATACGCTTCCTCTACCGATAAATCTGGCTTCATGTTCACTGTTACCTTTGGAACTTCACGCCGATCCTCCTCCGCTGAAACAAGGTAATTAGCAATATCCTGGTATTGACTCATTTTGGTATCTCCTTTTCTCCGTTTTAAAAATGGACGCTTACCTGCCCAATGTGTGCGAATCTTGCCGTAAATGAATCCCCTGCCCGAGCTTCGACTGCTGCCGATAAGGCCCCAGAGAGAATCACTTCGCCAGCAAGCAGCGGTATATCAAATTCAGACAGCTTATTAGCTAACCATGCGACACAATTAGCAGGGTTTCCCAAGGCCGCAGCCCCTACACCGGTATTAACCAGTTCGCCATTTTTTGAAAAAGCCATCCCGATCAGTTCTAGATCAATGTCGTTTACCTTTGTTGGTTTGCCGCCAAGAACATAAAACCCTGATGAAGCATTATCAGCAATTGTATCCGCCAGTTTAATCTTCCAATCTTTAATTCGGCTATCGACAATCTCGAGTGCAGGAACAACATATTCTGTTGCCTGAAGAACATCAAGCGCTGTTACATTAGGTCCCCGTAATTCCTTTTTTAAAATAAAGGCAATTTCAGCCTCTACCTTTGGCTGGAGGACCTGTTCGACTGGAATACGTCCTCCGTTTTCAACAACCATCGTTTCCAGCAGGTGTCCATAATCGGGTTCATCTACGCCTAACAGCTTCTGCATAGCTAAGGAGGTTAAGCCGATCTTTTTCCCAACGATTTTCTGACCCTGCTGTACTTTGTTGTTGATATTTTCAAGCTGAATATAATAGGCTTCCTTAATGGTCAATTCAGAATCGGTGAACGTTAATGGAGTAATACCAACTCGAGTAGACTCTGCTTCGGCCAAGATGTCAGCATATTCTTTTACTTTATTCGTCACGAGTCTTCCTTCCTTTCTTAGAGTTTAATAGTAATATTCGATAATTCCGAGTAGAAATCGATGCTGTGCATGCCGCCGGTTCTGCCGATTCCGCTGTTTTTCATACCGCCGAATGGTGTGCGTAAATCCCTTAAGAACCAGGTATTGACCCAGATAATTCCTGCTTCAATTTGATGGGCGACACGATGGGCACGTCTTAAATCATTGGTCCAAATGGTTGCACTTAAACCAAAATGGGAATCGTTCGCCTGCATAATCACTTCTTCTTCCATATCAAATGGCATAACAGTCACAACAGGTCCAAATATTTCTTCACGGACACAACGGGAATTCCGGTCCAAACCAGTAATAATGGTTGGCTCTAAATAAAAACCTTTTTCAAGTCCTTCAGGGCGTTTCCCACCAGTTAGAATCATCGCCCCATCCTTTCTTGCGATCTCAATATAACTGTTAACTCGGTCATAGTGTTCCTTGCTAATTAAGGCTCCTACCTTAGTATCTTCGTTTTCCGGCTTGCCTACTTTTAACGTTTTTACTTTTTCAACAAATTTCTTCAAGAACTCTTCATAGGCCGGTCGTTCCACATAAATTCGTGAACCGCACAAGCAAACTTCCCCTTGGTTAATGAAACTTGATTTAATCGTCAAGTGTTCGGAAATTTTCTCCCGACTCCCTTTTTTTAATTATGACTTTTTATTTTTGGTTAATTCTTTATTTAGAGTGTACTTCATTTTTTCAGTGCACTGCTCTGGTGCCATGGAATTTATGCCCCAAGTACTTCTCGTAACTCGAAGACGAAGAAAGCGACTCCACAAAATGAAGTCGCCTTTAATAATTATTGAAATTTTTCAAGTAACTGTTTAGCACTTTTCTATACCGCCATATATCTTTATTATCAACCGGAAGCTCATTTATATCCCAAAAAGCTTGATACTTCCTATGAGCAGTAAGCGTGCCATCAGGATATCGCATAAATGTAACAGTGCCGTTGTTTTGATCATCTTGTAGGGCAATGTAGTGCTTCGAACCATCCCAGATGGCCAAATCACCAAACCTCTCACAAAAGAACTCAACATCGGCTTTACTTCGAATAACCATTTAATTCACTCCTTGATAAAATTATTTGATTACCGCTCTTATACCTTTGTTTCTTGTGAGGAAATGACTATTAGCTGCTTGGGTAATTAATTGAAAAGTGAATTTCAAAATATCTTTGCTAGAAATATATTAAGAAAAAAATTAAAATTCGAGCGCTTATCATTGATTTGATAGTATTATAACATAACTGAAATGGATTTGCCGAAATGAATGTTATGGTAATACTATGAACATGATCCTTTCAAACTTTAAGTATTAAATAGACCCTAGTGCCTCCGCAAACCTTTTAATTCCTTCATGTATTAATTCTTCATTTTCCCTAGCAAATGTAAAACGAACAAAACCTTTTTTGGACCCCATCGTGTAACCTGGGACATAAATAACTCCTCTGTTGATTGATTCCTCCAGTAATTGCATTTCATTAATCTCTTTTTTTATCCTGCACCAAATATGAATTCCTCCCTGAGGGATGGAGAAATCAACTTTATCCTTTAAATAAAATATAAGACTAGTAATAATTTGATCTCTTCTCTTTTCTAATTGTTTGTTTAAATTTTCGATATGAGAATGGAAATTTTCCGATTCTAAAAAATCATTTGCGATCCACTGAGTAAAACTTGCATGACCAAAATCAATTTGCTGCTTCGCATCGGATAATCTCTCAATAACAGGTGTGGGGCCTATAATCCAACCAATTCTTAATCCAGAAGCAACGATCTTTGTTAAAGAGCTAATATATAAGACATTTCCGTTAATATCCATTGATTTTAGAGTAGAAATCTTTTCCCCTGTAAACGAGGTTAAACTATAAGGATCATCCTCAACCACGGGTATACCATGTTCTGAAGAAATTTCTAAGATTGCTTTCCGTTGCTTTTCCTGAAGTAAAGCTCCTGTTGGATTTTGAAAAGCAGGATTCAAAAATATCATTCGGATTCGATGCTTTTTATGTAATGAAAGTAAGTCATCCGGGTTGATTCCATCTTGGTTTACAGGTATGAAATAAGGTCTTAGTCCTGCTGATTTAAAAATCGGAAGATTATAGTTATAAGAGGGATCTTCCAATGCAACTGCATCTCCCTGTTTTAATAGGCATTGAACCACTAAATGTAATGCTTGTTGTGCCCCAGATGTAATTAATATGGATGAAGGATTTGTTTCAATTTTTCTATATTGCTTAACATGTTTTGCAATCGTTTCTCTTAATATTGCGTTTCCTTGCGGATGATCATAACCTAAGCTTCCTATAAACGATCTAGAAGAAGTAATCTCACTTAAGTATTTCACCGGAAAAAGATCCTCTGACAGTTCGCCGCTAGCTAGATTGATTAACTTCTGTTCTACTGCTTCTTTTCTTATCCTCTGTGTTATAGGCAAGTTAGGTAAAAACGATCCTGCTTCAATATACCTGTTCCAGTTCGGTATACGTTTCTTGGTAATTCCCCAGATATCTTTACTTATGGTCGTCCCGCTTCCTCTATTCCTTTGTATTAGTCCATTTGACTCCAATTCATCATATGCTGCAACAACTGTACTTCTATTTATGTTAAGGTCCTTAGCTAAATTTCTTTCAGAAGGTAATGGTTTATCTGGAGGAAAAGTACCATCTGCAATTCCATTTTCGATATAATCAGCAAGTTGTTTGTATATAGCTTTTTTGGCTTGGCGATCTGGTTTCCAATCCATATATTTCAGTCCTTATTATGTAATGTAGTCTAACTATTATGTTTCTTTATTAATATTATTAATCGTTTGTTATGAACTTTTAAAAAAACCTAATGTTCATAATAATTAATTACCATCCAAATTATCATAAATTTAACCATCCACTTTTATTATAACTTACAGCGCGTTGTATTGCGAAAAAGCCATCCAGTCAATACTAGAAGCAGAGAAAAACGAGAAACAGCCTAAAAAGTCAAAAAAGGAATCCCTGTCTATTGGGTGGAACGGCTGATTCATGAAGGGAAAATTATGTTAGAGGAGGAATCGCATTGACCAAGGAAGAGGTAGTCAAACTTTTAATACTTATTGAATCGGTTTATCCCAACTGCATTTTTAAGGACGAGACGGTCCAGCAATGGTTCCAATTTTGTTCTGAAATGGATTATGAAAAGGTAATGGCGAAGGTGAAAAACCACATTCGAAAAAGTCCTTTTCCACCTGCGATTGCTGATATTGCTGTATTCCCTTTTGAAGAAAATGATTTTCCAGAAACATTACAAAAATGGATGAGGATAGGACGGGAGAGAATTGAACACGAACGCAAACCTCACCAACGAAATACATTACCTGAATGGCTTGCCGAATATTCAGCAAGAAAATCTGTTTGAAGCAGAAGGCATCCTAATAGGCGCGGTCTTTCTCGCTCCTGAACTGATTCATGAAACCACATTAGAGCCATGCCATTTTTCGCAAACGGTTGCCGACATTCGTGCTGCAATCCAAAAGACAAAACGAGAGCACCCGAATGGCGGGCACTTGGTGATGATTGATTATTTACAGTACATTATAATACTGATTAGTATCAAACAAATAGTTAAAATAAAAGTCAAGAAACTCTCATCTCAGGGAGAGTTTCATAAAGGCTTCCACTCATGATCTTCAAATACTGTCTCTATGTTTTGTTTATACTAACGATTTGCAGATCAGCTCGCTAAGGCTTTAGCCATCCATCATAATGATGCATAGTTTCTATTCCACCTGTCTCATTTGATTAAGATGATAGACCGCCATCTCCTAGAAAGTGGCGGTCTGAAGTTGAAGAGATTCTAACTTCACTGGATATGGAAAAATAAATATTTTATAGAAATATAGTTTGGCAAGAAAAGTAAATGAAAATAAAAATAACCCGATTAAGGCGTGCATAGCTTTAGTCGGGTTTATTCTTTCTAAAATAACGAACTGTTCTAAGAAAAAATGCCCAGATTACTTCTTCCGATATCTCCTTTCAGGGCGTCCTATGGTTCCGTAAATAACTTCTACTTCCATCTCATTAATTGCAACTAAATACTCAAGATATCTCCTGCCAGTAGAATGACTGGCTCCGATTATTTTTGAAAAATCATCTGCATTTATGTTTTCATTTATATCCTTTACTTGTTTCCTGACTTTTTTTAATGTATGTTTATCAATTCCCTTAGGCAGTATTTCAGGTGGTTCCTCCTGGGCTAAAACCGCTTCCCGTGGTTGTTTTACTCTAAAAAAATCGTTAACATCTTCCTGTTCAACAATTGTTAATTTGACTAGTTTTTCTCTAGTCTCTTTGAACTGTTCCAGCACTTCAAGAAACTTGTTTATCATAATGGGTTTAAGGATGTAACTGTATGCTCCTCCCCTGATTGCTTCGCTTACAGTGCCAACATCATTTGCTGCTGTAATCATAATTACGTCCATACTTCTCAGTTTTCTTCTAATCTCCCATAATAAATCTGTCCCATTCATATCAGGAAGAAAGACATCGAGCAAAATAAGATCGGGAGTAAATACATTCAACATATCCAGTGCCTGCTTCCCCGTATTTGCAATAGCGACTACTTGAAATCCTTCTGCTTTATCAGTAAATTTTTCATAAATTTTAGCCGCTGTTTCATCATCTTCTACAATCATTACTTTGATTAGTTCCTTGGTCATCCTTAATACCTCTCTCTTAGTTGCCTTTTGGTAAAACGATTGTAAATTGAGCTCCGCCTGAATCACTTGTAGAAATAAAAATCTCCCCATCCAGTTTTTTTAAAGCATTTTTAACAATGGCTAGTCCTAGTCCATGATTTTCTCCTTCTTTTGTCGTAAATCCTTGAATAAAAATCATCTCCTGCCATTCTTCAGGGATACCTTTACCGTTGTCTTCTATATCAAAAATGATATCGCTTCCAATATCTGTGAAGGAAACTTTTACATTGGCGCCATTAGAATGAGCCCGAACAGCTGCCTCCATGGCATTATCTATTAAATTACCAAGTATGGATACAAATAATTTAGTATTTAATGTAGAGGGGATATCTTCCAGGTTGCTGTCTTTATCGATTTCAAGTTCTACTTTTAATTCCTTTGATCGATTTATTTTTCCAAGCAGACAAGCCGCAATAAAAGGATCTTTAACTGAAGAAGTTAAAAAAACCACAATATCTTGACGTTCTTTGACTTCTTCTGAAATAAGTTCCCTTGCTTCGTCATACTGTTCAAGGGTAATCAATCCATAAATAGTGTTTAATCTATTTAAATATTCATGATTTTGCGCGCGGATATGGTCAGAAACGTTTTGTACTTTTGAAATCTCATCTATAATTTCCTCTATTTCAGAAACAGGCCGGATGGTTAATACGGCCCCTCGTGTTCGTTGCTTCTCCAGAATCGGTGATGCGTCAACCAAATTTAATTGGTCACCAAAAATTACTTTTTGATTAATAACATTTTGTTGACTGCCCATTACGGATTCTATTAGTGCGTATAGACGGCTATGCTTAATTCTCATCCCCTTCTCGATCTCATCGTGTTTCAACAACTCTCTTGCCCGTTTATTGATGGACGTTACTTCACCGTCTATGTTGACAGCAACGGTGGCATCTCTAATTGATTCTAAGGTAGCTTCTTTTTCTTTAAACAAAAAGGATATTTCTTCTGGCTCAAGGTTAAAAATTAGTTTCTTTACCCTCTTTGAAATAATAACTGCCCCAGTTATCCCAAATAACAAAATAAAAATAGAAAACTGAAGTAACTTAAGGCGGTAGCTATGTACTTTTCCCTCTACTTCAGAGGTTAAGAAACCAACGGACGATACACCAATTATTTCTCCGTCCTTATTATAAATAGGGGTTTTTGCCTTAATTGCCTTTCCTGAAATTCCAGTTCCTTCATATATAATCGAGGCATTATTTTCAAATACCTGTTTGTTGCTTGAACCCATCGGCTTTCCAATATATTTTGGTATCTGGTGAGAGTACCGAATATTTTCTTTATTGCCAATCACTACATAGCCGGCTCCTGTGGATTTCCGTATTCCTTCTGCAATGGGCTGTATAGTTAAAGAAGGATTGGGATCCTTAAATGCATTGATAATGTGTTCCTTTTGAGAAGTCATCTTCGCTACTGCCATAGCCTGGTTACCCAATGAAGTTTTAATCATATCGTCAATCATCATGGAAAAAAGAGCACTTACAGAAACAATAGTAATTAAAATAATAGTGGAAAAAAATACAACCATTTGTGTTAACAGTCGTGGTTTTTTAGTCCTTTTGCCCAATTGGTTTCCCCTCGCTAATATCTCAGAAGATGTGATTGTTCATATTATATATCAATAATAGCACTATTCTAATATTAGGTTCAATTCTATCAATTGTAATGTTAGTTATTATGTGAGTTTGCGGAAGATTAAGATTTTTACGTGAAAAAAATGAAAAAAATGATATTTATGGGGAATATTAAAAATATTTGTTTTATATATTCCTTTGAATATCATCATGTTAATCTTTCTTAGAAAGCGCTATCAATTAGTGAACAGTGGGTACACTCTTCTAGTCTTGTTATTAATTTACTTTACTCTATGAAAAAATTTAAGTAAAAATAATTTGTTATTTACTAAGATTTGTTGAACCCACTATTAATAACAAAGGAGGATTTAACGTATGCTATCTTTTTTGGGTTTTTCTATGGTCACAGTTTTTATGTATTTAATTATGTCTAAACGACTTACTCCCCTTGTCGCACTTATGCTAGTTCCCATTATATTTGGCCTAATTGGGGGGTTTGCTAATGATATGGGTACGATGATGTTTGAGGGTGTAAAAGATATTTCCCCTACAGCCATAATGATCTTTTTTGCAATTTTGTACTTTGGACTGATGATTGATTCAGGTTTATTCGATCCCCTTATTGCCCTAATATTAAAAATAGTCAAAGGTGATCCTTTAAAAATTGTTGTAGGTACAGCTGTTCTATCAATGATGGTTGCTTTAGATGGTGATGGCACGACAACCTATATGATTACGGTTTCTTCTTTACTTCCGCTTTATAAACGTTTAAGAATGAATCCTTTAATACTAGCAGGAGTAGCTATGTTATCGATGGGGGTAATGAATATGACTCCTTGGGGAGGAGCTTCTGCTATGGCCATGAGTTCATTGAATATTGATTCTTCTGAACTGTTTTTGCCACTAGTTCCTGTAATGGGATTTGGCCTTTTATGGGTTCTCGTTGTATCCTTTATTTTCGGAAAAAGAGAGCGTAAGAGACTTGGAGTTTTAGATATTACTGCATTTCAAGAAGTGGCCAGTGCCGCTGATATACATTCAGAAATAAAAGGATTTGAATATCGCCGTCCAAAACTAGTATGGTTTAACTTTACTTTAACCCTCATACTTATGGTTTGTTTAATTATGGATTTCATTCCGCTAATGATTTTATTTATGGTTGCATTTGCCATTGCTTTATTAATTAATTATCCACATATAAAAGAACAACAGGAACGAATCTCTTCCCATGCAAGCAACGCAGTTGCCGTAGTTTCAATCGTTATTGCAGCTGGTATTTTTACTGGTATTATGTCAGGAACTAAAATGATTGATGCGATGGCCAATACTTTAGTATTACTGATTCCAGACTCATTAGGTCCGTATTTACCAGTAATAGTCGCTTTTTTAAGCGCCCCTTTTACATTTTTCATGTCAAATAACGCATTTTATTTTGGTGTACTTCCCATTATTGCTCAAGCCGCTGAGTCTTACGGAATTAGTGCAGCTGATATAGGGCGTGCAGCCATCTTAGGGCAGCCTGTACACGTAATAAGTCCATTAGTGGCAGCCGCACATTTATTAATAGGTATGGTAGGAATTGAATTTAGTGATATACAGAGATTTTTAATTAAATGGGCACTAGGAACCACTACGGTGATGGTAATAGCCGCACTAGTTTTAGGTGTTATTTCTTTATAAAACAGAATTACATTACTGTCGTTGTTACTAGGATATTAATTAATAAGAGGATGCTTTGTATTGTGAACAAAATACGACGACATAGATGTACAAGGCTTAATCTAGGTGTTTATAAAAAATTCACTATTTTTTAATAGGTGAAAATTCATTTTTTAATTGGAGGTTATTTTATGTGGATTATTACTGTATTCAATACCAATTCCAAAGGTAATAAAATTACTATGTTTGAATTTGACACTGAAAAAGAAGCCAAAGAAAATTATGTAAGAATCCAAGGCTGCAAAATTCTTTCCGAGATTAAATATTATCAAGCCCCTTCTTTTTCTTTATCTTAAGAATGAGCTCTTACACAGCAAAAATTCTATAAACAAGCATAAAATCACGAAGGTAATGGAAACAAACCACTATAGGAATCCTTCTAAATTATTAAATTAAAACTTTTATCAAAGTGATAGGAGGTTAATTATTCTTGCTCGCTAGGATCGACGAGAACTGAATTATAACCATAATATGGACACAGCTTAACAAATGGGCCTATGCCGCTAACTGATGACCTCGGTATTACACCGTGGTCTTCTTATTTAATCCCACTGGTAAGGATGATTAATGTATTTTAAAATTGATTAAATATCCTTAATATTAATTTTATTATCCTTATTTTTTACACGTTTCCCTAGTACAAATAAAAATCCCACCTTCTATACAGAAAGTGAGATTTTTCCCCCTAATCCTCGATTCTATCATTGTGTTACCTTATTGAACGACTGCCTCTCCCTCATAAATCCGAAATGCTGGAACAATCGTGTCTGAAACAATTTCTTTTCCTTTTTCACGAATGAAGTCCAATTTATAATAGGCATCAAATCTTTGGCTGATTTCCGTTTTCACCAGTTCAGGCGGGGTGACGACGATGAATTGGAACTTCAGTTTTTCGGCCACGGCGAAGATTGGGTCAAGGACGTGTGCCGATGCAGCTTGTCCGAACGGATTATCACAAACTAAAGGCACCCAGCTTTGATCTGTTTCGCTTTTAACGGATAATAACATCATCATCATTACCATTCGGGCTGATAACTTCTGTCCGCCGCTGCCGTCGGATTTCGTCTTAGAACCTTGATTAATAGTCTGCCAGGTTGAATAATGCTCTCTTTGCGGTTTCCCATACATAAAGGCATTATCCGTTCGCATATTATAGACGAGCAGCTCAGGGTATCGATTTCGGAGTGATACAAATAAAATTTGCTCATCACTTATGAGTTGTTTTATTTCTTCGTCTAATAATCGATTATGGTCATCAATCATATCAAATTGTTTGGTAATTTTGTTAATGGCCGTTACAAAATGCTGCTTCAGAAGTGGTTCGATATCTTCAGCTTTTTTGGGCAAGATGTCTTCTTTGAGCTGAACGAGTGGGAAGGATCCTCGTTCATTTTTTAGCTTCATTTTCGAAACCATGGAACGAATGGCCTCTGAAATACTCATCACTTTCATGCTGGCTCGGCTGGCCCAGAAGTTTTGAGCCTTTTCTGCTCTTTCTTTGTCGCGCTCTAATTGTTCCAATCCACTTTGTGAAAAACGTTTCATATTTTTAACAATCGTCTGGATATGAGTATAATGCCTTGTATCCATATGGTCTAGTGTCGTTAATACTTCATTTTTAAAGCGAATCTCCCAATCTTTTCCTTCAATCGTGAGCTTTAAATTCCTTAATGATTGATCAATTTTCGCATGCTTCTCCTTGCCTTCTTCCTGAATCACTTGATGTCCTTCACACCAGGATAAGATACATGCTTTTCCATGACTCTTAATTTTTTCTAAATCATGATTCGTAAAGGCTGCCGCTTCCTCCTTTAGGATAACGGATAAGGTTAACAAATCCCCTTCGAAACCCGCAATATTCGTTTCTGTTTCTTTTTGGCGTTTCTCAGCCTGCTTTACTTCCTCTTTCGTTAATTTCGTTTGGTCTTTAATTTCTAAAGCCTTTACTTCTAAGTCAAAGCCTTCCCATTCTTCCGGCTGTTTTTCATGCTTTTCAACTTTCTTTCCTGACTTGTCACGCTGTTCGGTCGCATGCTTTAAGGAAGTTTCTGCTACTGTTACAGCCGTTCCTTGTTCCCGTTCTTCTTTTTCCGCTGTCTTCGCTTCCTTCTGTGCGGTTTGCAACATGGTTTCTAATATACTTATAGGTTCATCTGGTTCTGCGGCTTTATTCCAGTCTTGATCATGGTCATGGGCTGTTAGTTTTTTCTCTAATTTCTTTTGCTGCTTTTGTTCTGTTTCTTTTTTTGCTTGAAGAACGAGTAATTCTCTAGCCTGTTCTTCCTTTGATTTCTGGAGCTGTTTTAGCTCTCCAATACTTCCGTTTATCTTTTCTAATAAATGTGATGAAAGATGAGGGACCTCATCACATGGATCTGCTTTTTCATCAGTAGGAAAAACCGCTTCTTCTATAAAGAACCTGATCTCCTTTATAGTTTGTTCGGATGTCAGCTTCCATTCTAAATACGTTTGATTCCACTGGTTTTGCAGTTCAACTGTATTTTGGAGCTCTTTTCCTATTTCTTGCTGCTGAGAACCTAAGGCTTCCTTTTGTTTCTCTTTCTCTAATTTCACTCGTTTATTTTCTTGATGAAGAGTTTTTTCTTGATCAAAATCCTCTAATGTTTCCACATCTTTTGTAAGCTTTTCTATTTTACCTTTTGTATTCTCCAGCTGTTCTTTTAGCTGAAGTTGCAATTCTTTTTCTTTTTCTTCTTGTGCTTGGATTTCCTGTAAATTTTTTTTCTTAGAAAGACGCGCGTTTTGTTCCTGATTGAGAGCTTTTTCGATATCAATAGAAAGATCGCTTGATAAAAATCGATCGATTTCCTTTAAAACACGACGTAAGGAGGTTTCTGTTTTTTCAATTTCAAGGAGTGTATCTTTCTTTTCTTCTATTTGTTTAGCAATCTTTATTTTCCAGTTGGTGAATTGGTTTTTATCCGTTAATAGCTCTTGCTCGGTTCCGTTAATGATCACAAAGGAAGTTTGATGATATTCGCTGTTCATTTCCTCCCGCAAGAAAATCGGAACAGGACTTTTGAACATTCTTCCGGAAAGAACCTGCTGATTTATTTTTTGCCATTGCTGCCCGCTTACGACCAAACCGTATGGAAGGAGTGGATACTTCATAAGGTTATTCGCTAGGTCCTCTGCACGTAAGGATTGGAGAAATTGGGTACCATAAAACACATCAATGCCAGTCTTCTCATCGATCCATTCCTTTAATTCTTTTACATCTTTATTTGCTACCCAAAAGGGCTCATCGTTTAAGGAATGGTCGAGTTGTGTTTCCCATAGTTCTTTTTTAATTTGTTCAGCTTGTTGTCGGTTATTGCTTAGTATTTCTTCTATTTGTATAGAATACTTCGATAAGAGCGAGTGAGTAAACGGTGCTGTGGCATCATCTAATAAACCATGAAGTTTATCTAATAATTTTGCTTCTCTTTGCATTTGCTCTTCATTTGCTAGGTTTAATTCTTCACATTTTTCTTCTGAAAACTGAATCGATTGGACGAGGGTACCATGTGAAGTGGCAAGTTGGTTTTGCCGTTCACTAGATTCTTTATCTTTTGCTTGCACCTCTACTAATCTAGCCTTTTTGTCTTCAATTTGTTTAAAAAGACTTTCGATCAATCCCTTTAAGTCATAGCTTAAGCGGTCGCCAAATGCTTGGATTAGTGCCGCTTCCTTGGACTCAAAGGCATGCATCTGCGTGTAAAGAAAATCAATTTCAGTACTAAGCTGAGCAATCTTTTTTGTCTTTTGTTTATCCTGTTGCGACAGCTCCGTTCCTTTTTTCTTTAAGAACTTTTGATATCCCACATACTGCTTAATCGCTTCTTGTATGGATAAATAGGACTGCTCCCATTGCTTTTTAGCTTCTTGTTTGATTTCTTCCATTCTTTGATTCACTTGCTCTAAGCCACTATTTTGTTCCAATGTGGCTATCTGCTGGGAAAGAGAGCGAATGGTTTGTTCGTTTTCACTCCACTCTTTCAATAAAGCCTGAAATACTAACGCTTCTTTTCGCTCCTGTTTCTCTAGAACGATGGCTTGTAAGGAAGTATGTTTCTTCCTTTCTTCCACTAATTTCTTTTCCCAATCCATAACTTCACTGTGAGCTTTTGCATACTCCAGGTTGTCTTTTTGATAGCGTAGTTCTGCTTGCCTTATGATTAATTTCTCCATGTCTTTTTCTAAAGTAAGCAGCATTTCCTCTTCCGTTTGCTTCAAATGCTCTAAAGCACCAAGCAGTTGTCTTCCTGCCTGTATACTTGCTTGAACAATTTCTTTATGTTCTACACCTTTAGCTAGATGCTCTTCAAATGGGACAATGTCTTCTAAAAACTCTTTATGGGCTTGCTCTCTTTTTAATAGAACAGGCAGGTCCTTAGCGATACTTGCCTGACTCTTGAAAATCTCCACAAGATCGTTTTTTTGATGTTCCGTCCTGTGCAAGACTTGACTAACAGTGGGAACAATTCGTTTTTGGAACAGGGAATGATCATCTTCCGCTCCCTCAAAGTATTTCCCAACGCCGCCCTCATCCTTGTTAATATCCTTCATAATATCCCAGTCTTTACGGTTAATTCCGTATGTATCAAGGATGCGATAGTGCTTCTTAGTATCTCGGTAAACGTCATATCCATTCCATTTTAAATAGTCCTTTAAACTTTCGATTTCAGCAACCTCATCATTATCGTAGAGTGGAATATGCTCAAGCGCTGCCTCTTCTTTCCGTTCAAATTCTCTCGTATAAAAGGTAATAGTAGGGAGGATTTTTGCTTCCTGTTCCAATGTTTTACTTTCATATCCACTTTCTTCACTCATCGAGATCCGTTGTTCGGCTGAGAAGATTCCTCCAGTTATCAGATACCGACGGTCAGCACCATCCAATTCCCATTGAATGAGAACATGAAAGGTATAGGGAATAAATTGTTCTTTATTATTAAAGAAGAACTGTTGATAATAACGATTGTTTTGTTTCCCCCACGAAGTCCCAGGTTTGAGTATTTGGAAGATCGTTTGAAGGAACACACCTTTCCCGCCCCCATTCATCATCGCTATAAGGGCATTGGTTGATGTCTCTTCATTATGGAAATTAAAAGTGGTATCTTTATATTGCTTTTGCATGCCATCATACTTCAAGTTTACAATTCTAATTCGATGGATCTTCGGCATGCTCATCCTCCTCTGTTGTCATTAATTGCTTAAAAACTTCATAACGGTCATAATCGTGATACAGGTATTCAATTCGCTCAAAAAGCTCTTGTTTTGGTATCACCTTAGCTATATCGTCCCGATCAAGAATGACGATCAGCCCCTCCGTCTCTAATAAACGCATAGCTCCGGCAATTAAACCGATTCTTGTTCGTCTATTGCCTTTTTTTACTCCATAATCGTCCGTGTCAACCTCCATGTATTTCCAGGTAGTTACAACTTCCTTCATATCAATTCGTTCGTTTTCCCCGAAGGTCGGTTTAGCTTTAAGAATGCTATCCCATTGAATCATTAGGTCGTTGACTTTCCGTTCTAATGCGTAATAGCTAATCCCTTCCCGCTTCGTGCGAATTTTTGCAGCCTGTTTGCGATCGATGGCAGCTAAAAATGACATAATGACAACACTGATAAGATGAAAATGTTTCTTATTTTCGACTTGTCGATGCTTTTCTTTCATATGGGTAAAATTGGTAGCAAAGACGGAGCCAGTAGGCTGAACAACTAATTGGATGCGTTTTGGCGATTCAATGATATATGTACCAGATTCGTCTGCTAATAAAAGAACTGTCTGTCTCACTTCTGGATCGAAATAAGTCTGGAAGTGTTCACTATTCTCGTCGATTACTTTATCTTTTAATAAAGTAAAATAGACAGCGGATGCTCTTTTGATCGTGTCTGCATTCATCCTTTCTCCTCCTGTACACATAGTTTAAAAGGGGACATTTTCGTTTGATACCATAAAAAAGGCTCCGCTTTATGATCAAACTTGGTAAAGATTTTTGTACCCTCAAAAGTTTGAAATTGAGGATATTCCTTCATTAGTTTATAAAGAAGAATTTCCCTCTCATCACTTAATGTTTCTTCCTTTCGATACAGCACTTGAACCTTCAGTGGCTTTTTATCGAACATCATCCATAAATCAATCGTTTCAGATTCTTCAAACCATAAATCCTGCACTTCTAATGGCAATGTCGCTAAATCAGCTATCGAAAACTCTCCGTTGGTTTGTAAAAATTGAAAAACATAACTCCATGCCTTAATGACAGATTCCCAGTTCGTCACTCGCAGACGAGTAATGCTTTCTTCTGCCTCCTCTTCAATTACGGAATCGGTTAGTTGTTTTTCATCGAATTCTTGCTCACCCCAAATCCAATCGAGCGGCAAAATAAATTCATTCTTCGGTGAAAATAAAGGAGAAAGCACCGTTTCGATTTCCGTAAAAGTTTGAATTCCATTCTTCATGAACCAATTTTCATAAATATGCTCTCGAAAGGAGACCAAACTGTTTTCCCAAAACAAGGAAGGGTTTTCCACTTTTAATTTCATTTCATAGGAAATATTTTGAATAACCAGCTTAGCAAAACGATCGTGCAATTGCCTTGTATGGCCAATTTTTTCTTGGAGAAGAATCAATTCTTTCTGAATATAATCATCTTCTTCATTTCTTTTCGTTTTATCGATCATACTAGTGATGGTACGGAAGTGGTTTTTTTCTTCTTCAAATTGCTTTTCAATTTCCACACGATTGTCAGCCCTTTGCCATTCCTCTTCCATCAATAAGATTTTGGGATTGTTGATCATTTCCTTTTGAAAGGAGAATTCCTTTGCCATTAAGCGGTTTACTCGTGAAATGAGGTGATCGAGGTTTCGAGTAGCTTTTCTAAAATTTCCGTTTTTAATCAGCTGCATACTGTAGAGTTGTTCAATCGTTATCGAGAATTCTTCAGCCATTTCCCTGCTCATAAAAATCATTTCCTGAGCAACATCCGTGAGTTTATAAACAATGGATCCGCCCATCTCTAAATTCGTATATAATTCATCCATTGTGACATATCGGAAGACCTGAGTCTCCCAGGATTGTCTTATTTCATCGTAATATAAGGCTTCAAACGGTTTACTATACTCTTCTTTCCCCTGATACAGGAGCCCGCTTGTCACCCGTTCAATTTGCTTATCGTCTGCTAAAAGCTTCATTTGCTTAATGGAATCTTCTACCATATACTTGATATCTGACTTGCGTCTATGATCATCATCATTTAATTCTCTATAAAAGATGGTCAGTAGCACTTGCATGAGAATGGTTTGGATATGAGGTTTAAGCTCACCCACTTCCATTCCCTTCCCAAGCTCAAACAGTGGATTTAATCGTTGCATTCGCTGGGCGAATCCTTCCCATGATTCGTTCACATCCATCGCCTCCATGTTTCTATGTTTAAGACTTCTTGTGGGATCCGCTTATTTTCTTGCCATAATTGCATTAATAAGACTTGCTCCTCTTCCGTAAACCATTGAAAGAATGCATCACGGTATTTGCTGTTTTGTGTTTGCCCTTGTTTCTGGTCATTCCTTTGTTCTAGACATTGTATCATTTTGCGATAAATTTTTAATGCAGGCTGAATACAGCTATCCGAGTATTTTTCGATAAGCCGAATGAGGATCCCGTATCCTGCGGCATCAAGGTCTCCTGCGTAATAGAAAAGATAGGGTTTGGACGGAAATATTCTGAAGAAAAAGGAAAAGCTCCGTTCGATTTTAGTCCCCTCACCATATATGATTAGTTCAGGTTCATAATCGAGTTGACTGGCTTCCAATAACTTAATGGAAGTATGGAAGAATGATAGATTTTCGACGATCAGAACCCGCTGAATATCTTTAATTTCTTTCCCTTGTTTCATCCAAAATACAAAAGGCTCCCCGTAATTCACCATTTTAAGTTGCTCTTCAGATACTCCAATTCTAGCTAAAAACCCTTTTCCATCCGGAAAGCTATCGTTGTCTAGTAAGAATTTTTCATGACCAAAGAGCTCCAGACTTCTTTCTTCGAATGACACGTTTTCCCGTTCCTGACTGGATTGGAGAAAAGTATAAACATGTTGGATTCGATTCCATTCGTCTTTCGTTTGCCATTCGGGATGCCGTTCATAAAAGGAAAAATCAAACTGATCACCTAATTTCATCATTTCAAGACGATCCCATTTGAGTGTCTGAACTTTTATATTAACCCAGTAATATAAGGCAAGCGCTGGGCTTCTTCCATTATATTGATTATTTGGAATAGGAATCAGTTGTCCTTCCGCTTGCAATGTTTCAATGGCACGATAAAACAACGAATAGCCGTCCATTTCAAAATAATCATCCAAAAGCTTACGCAGCTGAAATTCCAAATCGTTTATATTTATTTTCTTTTTTTGTTTTGGGTGTTGAATATCAGCAATAAAACCTCTTACCCTAGTTTCAATGATATCGATAATAATTCACCTACTTTAATCTCTTAGTGTCATAGAAATAGACTCCTACTATCCAATTTGGACATCCTTTTATTATAAACTAGTTGAGTGATGGTTGGTAAATGAAATTTTCTTGATATAATGTTGTCTGCATAGAGATTTGGAGTCAGTCAACGACAAAAAGGGTCCGTCTCCCAAAGGAGTAATGCTTTACTCGATTGGGGGCCTGACCCTAAAGAACTATTGAATTATCATTGGTAATCTATTCACTTCATCAAAATCTAGATTATGGCTTAACTTATCCCATAGCACTTCAGGATCGGCTACGTTTGCATATTGACAACATTCGATAAATTTCTTCTTAACTTCATCAAAAGATGTTTCAGGGTGAATTAGTTCTATATGTCTTTTTGTACCTTTGGCGGTTACTATCTTAATATCACCTAAAGGAATTCCAGGCGTATCAGCCTGTGTTTGCTCAATTTTTATACGATTAGATAAATCTAACACTTCGGTATCCATAAGGGCCCTCTCCGTCAAATTATTCAAGTGAACACTCCCATGCACAAATGTAAATGCCACAATAAAGGGGATACTAAATTTAGCATCCTGTAATGTTTTAGGATGACAACGATCCTCAAGTGGTTGACATAATATATTCGCTGTTTCATTTACCCCTATCACAATTTGGTCAATTTCATCATGCCTACAATGGGTCCTAAGTACAAGGGCAGAGTTAATAAAGGGATGTGAGTAACGACAGCTAGGATAAAGTTTAATAGATGTATCGGAAAACGCCCATGTTTCAGAGTCCAATAATACGCTTCGTTGTTTTTCATTTAAATTCTTCCCAAAATAATTTAGAAAGAGGCCCGTCTTCCCATCCAGACAACTTGCAGGTGCTGTCACCCCTTCTCGGGCCAAAAATGCTGCTTGAACACCTCCCATTGATGAAAAGGCCGGATAAATGGATCTAGCTTGGGAACCAGTCCCAACACCTGGCTCTTTACCGCCAGCTACTTGCATATATGCCAGTCCCAAGGCATGAACTAACTCATTATCATCTAATCCAAGGACCAGTCCAGCAGTTATGGCGGCACCTAAATAACCAAACAGTTGACTTAAGAACCATTTGGAATCCGTACCAGTACCCCTGGGTTCGATTGCATATCCCAGTCGACACAATAACTCGTTTCCTAGGGCAACTGCAGTAATAAGATCCGTGCTCCTTGAATCCTCAGCGTCAGCAGCTGCTAATGCGGCAGCTAATGTAACAGGGGTTGGATGGATTCTAGCTAAATCATTGATATCATCATAGTCTAAAGCATGTGCTAAAGCCGTATTAGCAAATGCAGCATAGGCGGGAGGTAATCGATGCTCACTTCCTATTACTCGACCTGCCCCACCTTTTACACCAATAGAAAGACCCGCTATAGATTTTAAAGCGATAGGTGCTCCTTTATAAGAAGCTAAGGAAATGGCAATTGTATCGCATAAATGAAGAATCACCTTTTCACGAATTTCCTCTGGCAATCCTCGTTTCTGTCTTTGACGAATGGCATGTACAATCTCATGGCTTAATGACAAAATAGCTCCTCCTAGTGTTAATTGATGTTACTTTAAGTTAGGTCATATGATCATCTAGGTGCGAAAGTTTGGTTATTATCTACAGGTCCGATTAAATATTTATAATTTTCCGAAAATTGAATGTATATTTTTTCAATCCTATGACTATTATACGACAAGGAAGCCTACTTTCGGGTTGTTCTCTGAATTGTTTCAATCCTTAGAATTAAATAGAAAAAAAGCTTCAAGAATCAAGCTTTTTATTTTGGTAAGGCTCCTTGTTTAGAAACTCATATCATAATAAAATATTTTCCCACCATTACAGGTATATCGTTTCCGTTTTAATACCACTTAGATAGTCCCCCTATAAGAAATATCTCCTGTAAGTAGAGCAACAAAAATCATGACTACACAGGTTCCTATTGCCCACTTTAAAAGGAGAAGTACAAGCGCTTTATTAACGACAGATACTTTCTTGATAAAGAACATTCAAGCGAAACTTACATACCTCTAGGTATTCATTAGATTGATTAAATGAATATACATAAGGAAAACTTGGTAAATCAACATTTTGATTAGGCTGGTAAGTCTCTAACCCCCCAAAAAAAGCACCCTTGAAAAAAGGATGCAATCTTATTACTAACGTGCACTTTTAATTCAATGGTTACCCCCAGGGCTTTAAAGCTTTAAGGGCTGGGGGTCAGACCCCAATACCCTTGTTAAAATTTATTAAAAAATCCTCCGCTTGGTTTGCTGGTAAAGCTTGGCTAAAGTAATATCCTTGAACTTGGTCACATTGTTGTAACCGAAGGAAATCTAATTGCTCCTTCGTTTCAACGCCTTCTGCAATTACATATTTGTTTAAACTATGAGCCACTTGAATGATCGCCTTCACAATGTTTTTATTCTGTTCATATTCAGGTAAGACTCTAACAAATGATTGATCAATTTTAACAAAATCAAGGGGCAATTTACTTAAATAACTTAGCGAAGAAAAACCCGTTCCAAAGTCGTCTAATGTTAAATGAATACCCATTGATCTTAATTTATTCAATATTTCTATCGTTTTTTGGACATCAACCATTGCGATCGATTCTGTTATTTCAAGGTTCAAATATTTTGGTTCAAGGTTGGTCTCTTTTAAAATTGTTTTTACCGTATCCAAAAAATCTATATCTAAAAACTGTCGAATAGAGATATTTACACATATAACAACAGGTGGATATCCCGTCTCTTGCCAAAGTTTATTCTGCCTGCAAGCTTCCCAGAGGACCCAATTCCCAATAGGAACAATTAAACCTGTTTCCTCAGCTATCGGAATAAATTCACTAGGCGAAATGAAGCCTTCCTCTAAATCATTCCATCGAATCAAAGCTTCAAAGCCCGTAACTTTATGGATATGGATATTAATTTCAGGCTGGTAATACAACCGAAACGCCTGCTCCTGTAACGCTTTTCTTAACTTATTTTCTAATTGCACCTTTCTAATGTTGGTTTCCGCTTTATTAAGGCTATAAAACTGATAATTGTTTTTACCCTTACTTTTAGCATCATACATCGCCATATCTGCATTTTTAATTAGACCTTCCACCTCAAGTCCATCCGAAGGATAGAAGCTAATTCCAATACTTGGAGTAATAAACACTTCGTTGCCTGATAAAACAAAAGGAGAAGACAATGTTTCATGAATCTTATTTGCTGTTCGTTCTGTTTCCTCTTTAGTGGTGTTATTTAATAAGAGAATAAATTCATCTCCACCCTGACGGCAGATTAAATCATTTTTACTTACAGAACTCATAAGTTTTTCTGCTGTTTGTTTTAATAAAATATCACCTACACTATGCCCAAACGTATCATTGACCACTTTAAATCTGTCTAAATCAATAAATAAGACAGCTAACATTTGCTTAGCCTTTTCAGCACGAGCAATAGATTCTTTAAAACAATCGCGAAAATTATTTCTGTTTAGCAATCCTGTTAATGTATCATGATATGCCAGATGTTTTATTTTTTCTTCGTTCTTTTTTCGTTCTGTTATATCATGGGCCAGCAGCACTATTTGTTCCACTTCCCCATTTTTTTCAGTATTAGGGATACCTTTCGTCTCGACTACTACTATATGACCATCTTTATGTATCAACTTAATTTCAACTTGATCACTAATTTTATTTAGCACTCTAGTATGTAATGTTTTCAGTGTTTTAACGCGATCTTCCCTATGAATAAACTCAAAAACGAATTTCCCTTCGCATTCTTTGGAAGAATAACCAACGATTTTTTGAAAAGAGGGAGAGGCATACATTATTTTTCCATTCCTATCTAGGATAGTGATTAATTCGGATGCATTTTCAACAATCAGCCGATATTGCTGTTGATTTTCTATAGCCGCTTTAATCCCCTTTTGAATTAAGTAGTAATATAGAAATCCACTTAACAATATATAAAAAGAACCCTTTGCATTTTGCAGCCACTTTACTTCTGACTTAAAGAAATATATCAATACCCAATCGGATAACAAAACCCACAAAACGCTAATCGCCATATATATGATAACAATGCGAAATGCAGTTTTCTGGTAGTATGTCCAATTTCTCCACATTACGATTAACCAATTCCCTTCATGTGTCATACTTAAACGCAATCGGTCTTATTTAGAGTCCTTCATAAACTTATCCTCTATTCACCCTTACCATATTAAAAGAAACATACTTCAAAATAATTCAGAGACCGAATCAATGGTAAGTCCCCCCTTACAAGCGGTCTTCCTGCTGGTTCCGGCTTTGTCTTTTTTATATCTTTAATGATTTATGATTTAATTAGGGCTATTGCTCTTATTGATTCTTTAGATAATCTTCAATTAACTCAATAAATAAGTTCATAGTTTTCGTATGTAAGTCGACAGTTTCTGTAATAACGGAAAAATTTCTTTTTATCGGTGTCCCTTTAACATTTAATACTTGAATGGTACCAAGTAGCCTTTCTTTTTTAACCGTAAGTTCAGATAAATAACTAATACCAAGCCCCGCTTCGACTGCTTCTTTAATTAGTTGTGTGCTGCCGAACTCCATTAACCTAGTAGGACGTATTTGCAAAGTTTCAAATAATTTTTCTGTTGCATCTCTTGTTCCAGAACCTTCTTCACGAACAATCCAATTCTCTTGTTCTACCTGTCTTTGTGTAACTTCCTTATTGAAATAAATTGAAATTGGATATTTCCCTCCTGCTACGATATACATTTGGTCCGTTGAAACTGTTTTAATATATATATTTCGATGAGATATCTCACCTTCTACAATTCCTACATCAATCTCATGACTTAAGATTGCTTTTGCTATATCTCTTGTGTTGCCAATCTGTACCGAAGGAATGATATTAGGAAATCGATACTTCATTGTTGCAAGTATATGCGGTAAAACATATTCACCAAAAGTATAGCTGGCACCAATTTTTAATAGTCCTGTTGGCTCATTATTTAATTCATTCACTAACATAGACATTCTTTTATATAAAGCTGTTATTTCTTTAGCATGTAAATAGACAATTTCACCTGCTTTAGTGAGCTGTACATTTTTGTTTGTCCTTAATAGCAGCTTTGCACCTATATATTTTTCTAACTGTTGAATTTGCTGGCTAACGGCAGGCTGCGTCATATGAAGCTCTTCCGCTGCTCTAGAGAAGTTTCTTTTATCCGCTACAGATATAAATACTGATAATAGTTGATCCAATGTGTCCACCTACTCTATATCGTTTTTACTTATTATAACTATAATAATCATTTATTTTCCTTATTGTAAAACATTCGTTAGGATAAATTTAAATAATGCAAATGAGGGGATGAAAACCATTGGAACAGAAAGCATTAATATTCTCCAGTCCTAATGAGCAAAAAAAATCAGAAAAAAAGCTCAATGTTTCTTGGATATTTGGAATTGGTTTTACAATGATTATAGCCATGTGCGGGTTTCTTTTGGCGACATTGCCAGGTCTAAATCATATAGGAGCACTTGCATGTGCCATTTTACTTGCTTTGGTTTATAGACAAGTGTTTGGATACCCAGAGAGATTACGTACTGGTATTCAATTTTCATCCAAAAAACTGCTAAGATTGGCCATCATTCTTTATGGTTTAAAGCTTAACATGATCGGCATATTTCATCAGGGTTTTCCACTATTGCTAAGAGGAGCCGTAACAATCATTTTTTCAATCGTTGTTCTGATGATACTTGCCAAATGGCTCAAAGCAGATCTTAATCTTTCTTTATTATTAAGTGTTGGAACAGGCATATGTGGTGCCGCTGCGATCGCAGCCGTATCGCCAATTATAAAAGCAAAAGATGAAGATACAGCTATGGGGGTCGGCATCATCGCATTAGTAGGAACAGTTTTTTCAATTATCTATACTTTACTATTTCCTTTATTACCTATTAGTCCTATAGACTACGGGAATTGGGTTGGAATCAGCCTTCATGAGATCGGCCACGTTGCTTTAGCAGCTACGCCTGCTGGCCAGGATGCTCTAGCGAACGCTTTACTCGCCAAACTTGCACGTGTGTTTCTATTAATTCCACTTTGTTTTGTCCTAATGTTTTGGATGAAAAAGAAAAGAAAAATAGAGGGTGACGCAAAATTCGAGTTTCCATGGTTTTTAATTGGATTTATCGGTATGAGTTTTGTGGGGAGCTATATTATCGGTAATGAGGTTGTAGTATCAAAAAAACTTATGTCAGATATTGCAGTTTTTACTTCATTTTTATTAACGATGTCTATGACCGGCTTAGGATTAAATATTAGCTTTAAAGAATTACGTTCGAAAGCAATACGTCCACTTCTCGCCATAATCATTACATCTTTTCTTTTATCCTTGCTAACGTTTTATAGTTTTTAACTTAAAAATATGGGTCATTCATTGGACGCGTTCTCCAATCTGAGTACGCTCCCACCCGAGCTATTATTCTTCCGAGTTAAGGATCTGCACGTCGAAATTCGGTTCGATCGACATTTCCGGAAAGTCTTTGCGCCAATTTATAGACTTCCAAATGTTCGGATGGTATGCCTTTATTTGCCTTCCGATGCCCAGAACGTCGCAATTCGCTTTTTGCAAGCTATGAAGAAAAATAAAAAAATCCCACAAATTGTATGGGATAAATTTTATTACCAACTATATACACTAGGAAATTCTTTCGGTTCATAATAAAAATGCTTTTTATATTGCCCTGCAATTGGTTGACTACTAGGAAACCGATGAAAATTTCATTGTGAAAAAGCGATGCCTTCTTTCAGCATCGCATCCTTTATTTAGTTTAAATTAACTGACTGATTTAAATAACTTTCCACTCTTTTATTTGAAACATAGCTATGCAAAACCATACCAAAGATAACGATCAAAATCCCGCCCCAGGATAATGTAGAAGGAAGAGGTATAGATAGAAATATTAGTTCCCCCACTAATGCAAAAACCACTTCCATTGATTGCGTTGCTTCAACAGCAGCTAACTTTTGCATATTTCCTCTTACCATATCTGTAGCCATGAAAAATAAGACAGTCGCAATGACTCCTGAAAAAAGTCCTACCATTAACGATTGAAGACTTTGCCCTCCACTTGGTACTCCAACGGTAAACAAGCCATACAAGGAAAGTAAAAACCAGAATGGAAGACTTGCTAATGTCATACCTAAGACTCGTTGATATGCATCTAAACGCCCTTCACAAACATCCATCATTTTCCGATTCCCTAAAGGATAGGCAAATGATGCGATTAGAATCGGGACAACTCCCAATAATAGATTTTCTAAAGAAAGTAGCTTTGCATGTTCCATTTGCATGAGAACAATGCCTAACAGAATGATCATTGACATGATTAGACCTCTAAAGGAAATCTTCCCTCTTACTTGTAATGGACCATTCTTTGTGTGTTTCGTTTCAAAAAATAACGGTGCAAGTAATGCACCAGAAATAATCGTAATTTGCCATGTACCAGCGATCAGCCAACCAGGTGAATAAGCAGAGGCAAAACATAATGGAGCATAGAATAACCCGAAACCAACAAAGCTCCATAACATCCATTTTCCTGGTTTTTTTCTCATTTCCTTTAAGAGTGACCCTAGATTTTTTCTCACGATTACAATACACAATAGGAATGGAACCATACAAATATATCGGAGCGAGGCACTCCAAATCCAACTACCACCAGACAGCTCCATAGATGCATTAAGAACAAATGTAAATGCAAAAAAGAAAGCTGCACATATACCTATTAATATTGATTTCAACTGAACTCACCTCGGCTCCGTTTGGTGTGTTAATAGTTCGCCAAGACTTAGCCAGTTTTCTTCAACAAGACGGACTACTCTTTCATGTTCTTGATTTTTACAAGATGATATAATTTGATCGTGCTGTTCTACCGATTTTAACCCTTTGAGCGAAATAAATTGTGAGATTTCTAATCGTTGAATTTTAGGTATGATACGTTCCAATGCCAAGGCAATTTCAGGGTTAGCAGCCGCATCTAGGAAAACCTTATGAAAAGCTCGATCTGCTTCAATGGCCTTAATCACATCACCTTTTTCAATGGCTACTCTCAAAGTCTTATTGCTAAATTCTAATTCTTCAATATCCGTTTCCTTCAATAAAGGATTTGCAAGTCGAGCAGCTAAAGCATGTAAAGCTGCTACAACCGTAAAAGCATGTTTCGCCTCCTCTAACTTTAATGGTGCTACGCGAGTAGAAGATCCTGGTAGTGACTCAACAAGTCCTTCGTCTTCAAGTCGTTTTAATGCTTCCCTAACTGGAGTACGACTAATTCCAAACTTCTCTGCTAATTCTTTGTCATTTAGGCGTTCTTCTGGTTGTAATTCCAAGGTAATAATCGACCTTTTTAAAGTTTGATATACTTCATCTCTAAACGACAAACGTTTAATTGGTTTTATCATGTCTTTTTCCATAAAACCAATATATCGCATAATGGTTTTTATTACAATCAATTTGGCATATTTCTGACCAACTAATATAGATTTCTTCAAACCCTTAAATACTCATTTTTTCACATTTTGAATCCCCTTAACATTACTATACAGAACATTTTCTTAACATTATGGTGTCATATAGGTATTAACCTGCATATGGTACACCAAGTAATTGCCAAATGTTTATTGTGGGGAGTTATTTGTACAGGCAATTCCAAGAACAATCATATGGTAACTATACTTATTCTGGAAACGAAGTGTTGCTTGACATGAAGCAAGGTGACGTTACAGGTGACGGTATAATTGATTACATCTATTTATATGGAAGAAAAAACGTTGAAACCGAAATCTTCGCAGATCATATTACACTTGTAATTCAAGATGGGCGTTCTAACCAGATTTCAACAATTAATCTTCAAAATAATGCTGGATACAATGCTAAGCTCTTCCTTGGGGATTTTTCTAAAGATAATATATTGGAAATTCTGGTAAGTATTGAATAAAGGAGGAAGCGGGGGGTACGGTATTTTCTATATTTACTCCTTCAGAAATAATATTCCACTCCTATTGTTTGATTTTGAAAAATATAATAATAGCTATACATTCAAAGTCAATTATGAAGATCTTTATAAAGTAAGTGTAGGAAGTCCTTCGTTAGACCTTCTTTTCACTCTAGACATTAGCTATAAAGGCTATGATTACCTATCTCAGCTTTACCATGGAAATGGAAAATTAAAACAACAAGTTCAAGGCGAGGTCCTTTCTGCTGGTGCTTTAAATCCAATTGTTACGGATCAAAAAGTCACGAGTTATGATTTACTTGTTTTTCAAAGAATTATTGGTATTTCTAATTCGGATACATTAGGATATGTCGAAAACCTTTTAACATGGAATGGCACTCAATTTATATCCACAAGATTGGCAACAGCCATACTTGGAACAAAGTTAATTAGCCTCTACTAATGGTTCGCTTTATGCATTATCTTTTTAAAGTAATGGAGGTATTGGGCAACTCTTTTCAAGAACCCCTGCGAACAGAGATCTAATTGTTATATACGGACCTGCCACAAAAAGTATCCCCGCCCAAACCACACCCTATAGAATTATAGTTTTGTGTTAGGGGGGGGTATAATAGAAAATTCCTGTCTAACTTTTTGGGTAAAACAAAAAAATTTCTCTTATTTAATAGAATTAATAGCAGAACGAAATACAGTCTTTACCTTCCAAAATAAAGCATTATTCTAGTTCTTATCCATGATAACTATTTACGCCTTCATTTTTTTTTCAATAACATGAACCAAGTCTTGAATAATATCATTTAACTTCATCTGACTAGTATCTTTTCCCAGAATGATAGAAGTATTAAATATTCCAAAATATGAGAGCAAGATAAGGATATTTGGAGGCCAGCATTGAAAAAAATCAAATTGTTGAATTATATTTTAATTACGTTCCACAATGGTGGCTACTCCTTGGCCTCCGCCAATACAAAGTGTTGCTAATCCCATGCGGCTATCACGTTTTAGCATTTCGTGAATGAGAGTAACTAAAATGCGTGCTCCGCTGGCACCAATTGGATGACCTAACGCAATTGCGCCGCCATTTACATTTAATTTTTCTTTATCAAAGTGAAGTTCGCGATCCACTGCAATTGATTGAGCGGCAAAAGCTTCGTTCGCTTCAATTAAATCCATATCTTGTAATGTTAAAGAAGCCTTTTTTAAAACCTTTTTTACAGCTGTAACCGGGCCGATTCCCATAATGCTTGGATCCACGCCCCCACCTGCATTCGCTTTTACGGTAACTAACGGTTTAATTCCTAATTCATCTGCTTTTTTACGACTCATGATAACAAATGCTGCTGCCCCATCGTTTATTCCAGAAGCATTTCCAGCTGTGACGGATCCTTCTTTGTTAAAGGCTGGGCGAAGCTTTCCCAACCCTTCTGCAGTTGTTCCAGCACGAGGAAATTCGTCTTGAGCGAATACTGTTACTTGTCCTTTACGGCCCGGCACTTCAACAGGAACAATTTCATCTGCAAAGCGATTAGATTCGATCGCAACTTGAGCCTTTTGCTGGCTCCATGAAGAGAATTCATCTTGTTCTTCACGAGAAATTTCATATTTTGCAGAAAGGTTTTCAGCTGTAATACCCATATGATAATTATTGAAGGCACACCATAGTCCATCGTGAATCATGCTGTCCACCAATTTCTGATCTCCCAACTTGAATCCATCGCGAGCCCCTCTAAGCAAGAAAGGAGACTGGCTCATATTTTCCATTCCTCCGGCAACAACCACTTCGGCATCCCCTGCAAGAATAGCTTGTGTTGCTAGATGAACCGCTTTCAGTCCTGAACCGCATACCTTATTAATCGTTAGGGCGGATACCTCATGAGGCAAACCAGCAGCAATGGCAGCTTGTCTTGCTGGGTTTTGCCCAAGTCCTGCTTGTAAGACATTCCCCATAATGACTTCATCCACTTGAGTAACATTGATCCCAGCTTTTTCAATGGCTCCTTTGATAACTATTCCACCTAATGTTGTTGCCGGAACACTTTTTAAACTTCCACTAAAGCTTCCAATTGCTGTTCTTACAGCACTGACGATAACCACTTCGGTTTGATTCATGTTGAGTTCTCTCCTTAAATATTTCAATTTTACGGAAATATCTGTTAAATTCTTAAAAGTAATTAAGAGTACAGGGTAACCAGAAATTTTTTCTTTCCAATTGATATCCTTGCTTTATCCTAAACGAAATATGCAAAAGGCAATTAAAAAAGTTGTTGGAATTTGGAAAATACTGTGGTTGTGGGGAAAACATTAGATGAGCTTTTTAGGAAACCGTTTTCGTTACAGATTGTCCCTTTAGTGGTAGGATATAATATATTATATGTACATTGTAAAAAAAACAGCGAAAATTCGCTGTTCTACTTAAACAAATTAAATGCCATTTTTGTGTTGGATTCAAATAAATCCATAAATCCTTTTTGTGCAGTTTTAAATTGATTTACAGCCTCTTCACGAATCTTTCTTTGCTGTTCGATACTATTTTTAATCGATTGTTGGAACTGCTCTTGTGACTGATTTAATAAATTTAAACTTTCTTTGTATGGAGTGGAGGTTAACTGTTGAACACGGTTATTTATTTCATCTAGTTGAGCATACCACTTTTCGAAAGTTTGGCTTGCTTGTTCACCGTAAACTGTATCAACATTTTGCTTTACATAATCACGAACATCAGCAATTAATTTTTTCTGTTGTTCTTGGATAAAGTCCATTCCTTCAGCAATTTTCTCCAATGATTCTTTTTGTGTTGTAAATGCTTGAAGCAAAAGATTTTCTATTTCTTTTTGAGAATCGGTCACCTTGTCCAAACTGTTTGTCCAAATGTTTAATAGAGATTCACCAAAATTAGTAACGAACTCATTGTTTAATTCCATTATAAAAAACCTCCTAATTAATAAATAACACTATATGTAATTTACACCTATATGAGAAGCTTGTCAAATAGTTATTGTTTAAAGTATATACTTTTTCTTCACATATTTACCCTAACTTTATTTAGAATTAATTGGGTACCATAAGTGTTAGCAAAAATGGAAATAGTGGAGGAGACAAAGTAAATGACTCAAAACTTAGACATGTTTGAAATGTGGAAAAACTATTTTAACCACTCCAGTACCCTAATCGATGAAAAAATGAAAGAACAATTTCCATCTCAGGCCATGGGGCAGCTTTTGGATATGAATCTTCTGTTCCAGAAAATGTTAAATGAAACAACAGAACGATATTTGGAGCAGATGAATGTCCCAACCCGTACGGACATTGCAAAAATCTCGTCCCTTATCGTCAATGTGGATACAAAAGTTGATGACTTAGAAGATCTTTTGGAAGAAACGAGAGCTAAACAACTAAACCATGCAGAACTGCAATCCGAAATTAAAGATTTTGGAAAAGAACTAAAAAGTCTAGACGCTAAACTTAACCAAATCCTTACTCAAGTAAATTCTCTAATTGAAGGAAATAATAAAAAAGCTGCAAAGGTCAACGCGGCTGACGATAACAAGAAAGCAGCAATGATTACCACGGCTGCCAATAACAAAGAAATGACAAAGAGCACCGCGGATGCAAAAAACAAGAGAACAGCAAAGAACAAATTAGGTGCCAATAACAAAAGAGCAGCAAGTAACAAGGATGAGCAAAACAGCCTGTAAAATTCTTCAACATTTAATACAACAACTTATATAAAGGGGTTGGTGTAAATGGCAGATTTAAATAACAAAGTTGCGATTGTCACTGGTGGGAGCAGAGGAATCGGTGCAGCGATTTCCATGGAATTAGCAAGGAACGGCGTAAAAGTAGTCATCAACTATAACAGCCGCAATGAGCTGGCAGAAAAGGTGGTCGCAGAAATAAACGAAATCGGCAGCGAAGCTTATGCTGTGCAGGCAGATGTTTCAAAGTTAGCAGAAGCTGAAAAATTAATAAAAGAAGCTGTTAACCATTTTGGCAGACTAGATATCCTTGTTAATAATGCAGGGATCACAAGAGACAAGTCCTTTAAAAAACTTAGTGAAGAAGACTGGAGAACAGTTATTGACGTGAATTTAAACAGCGTTTACAATACAACCTCCTTTGCTTTGCAGCATTTGCTTGAATCAGATGCGGGCCGCATCATCAACATATCGTCTATTATCGGCCAGGCTGGCGGCTTTGGGCAGACCAATTATGCTGCAGCAAAAGCCGGAATGATTGGTTACACAAAATCTCTTGCTCTGGAGCTTGCAAAAAGCGGTGTAACGGTTAATGCGATAGCCCCGGGTTTTATAGACACAGAGATGGTTAAAGCCATTCCGGAAAATATTCGCGAATCAATAGTCGCTAAGGTTCCGCAACGCCGATTTGGTCAGCCAGATGAAATCGCAAAAGGAGTTATTTACCTATGTAAAGATGGTGATTATATCACTGGGCAGCAGTTAAATATTAACGGCGGGCTGTATATGTAGCGAGATCATTCCCTATCGTTAGGATACACCATACGATTCGCATTACTTTGAAAGGTGTGAGGAATCATGAGGATCCCAACTATAGAAGAACAGATTTCTGCTGCAATGCCGGAGCAATACCAAAATTATTATGCAAAAATAAAAAGAGCAGCTGAAGTATTAACGAAGGATGCCGAACCAGAAGTGGGGCCAACACCAAAAGAAGTCATTTGGACAAAAAACAAAGCGACATTATACCGCTACACATCCGATCAGCCAATAAAACATAAAATTCCACTTCTAATGGTTTATGCATTAATTAATAAACCGTATATCCTGGATTTAACAAGAGGATTCAGTTTGGTTGAATATTTAGTTAACCGCGGTTTTGATGTGTATCTTCTTGACTGGGGAACACCTGGCAAGGAAGATAGAAATATGAAACTGGAAGACTACATTATGGACTACATTCCACGTGCGGTTCGTAAAGTATTACGGACTTCCCAGGCGGATGAAGTTTCACTCCTAGGTTACTGTATGGGAGGCACTATGACTTCCATTTTTACTGCTCTTCATCCTGAATTGCCAATTCGCAACGTCATCTTTATGACAAGCCCATTTGATTTTGAAGACACAGGCTTAATTGGTTCTTTCCTTGATAAGCGGTATTTTGACATCGACAAGGTTGTCGATACATTGGGTGTTATTCCACCCGAAATGATCGATTTTGGAAACAAAATGTTAAAGCCAATGACCAATTTTTACGGACCGTATGTTAGTCTGGTGGATCGCGCCAACAACGAAGAATTTATTAAAAGCTGGAAACTAATGCAAAAATGGGTAGGTGACGGAATTGCCTTTCCTGGTGAAGCCTTCCGTCAGTGGATCCGGGATTTTTACCAGCAAAATAAGCTGATTAAAGGGGAACTCGAAATTCGCGGACGAAAGGTCAACTTAAGCAACATCACCGCTAATGTACTCAACCTGTCTGCTGAAAGAGATCATATTGCCCTGCCGCACCAGGTGGAAGCGTTAATGAAAGTAATATCCAGCAAAGATAAAACGTATATTTCTCTTCCAACCGGACACGTATCTGTAGCATTTGGCTCTAAAGCAACAAAAGTCACTTATCCAACAATAGGAGATTGGCTGGAACAACGGTCAGATTAACAAAGATTTTAGGATTTGTAAACTAATTAGTGGAGTACAGAAATTGAAATTGGTTCCTTCTTCTGTTTACGCCAAAAGTCCAAGAGAAATCTCTTGGACTTTTTTATAATATGATCAGTGAGCCTATTTAAAAATCCATATCTATGACTTCTTTAATAGTCCCTTTTACTTGATCACTTTCGAGCATTTGTCCTTCTTTAATATCTTTTACTTCTTCCGCAGGTTCCAAAGCAGGATTATACTTATTTAGATTGGCATGAATAACCGGACGGAAGGGAAGTTCCTTTTTAAGTGAGTTAATCTCGTCTAAAAACTCGCTGCGGAGGGAGTTTAACATCGTTTGGAATTCTTCCTTGTCTAATTTTTGCTCACCCAGTTTCGCAACAAAATCCCGCAACTCGGTTTCTTGGCCGGACCCCATCTCATTAGGATCTTCAACAAGACGGGATGCGAATTTTTGTTTAAGTAAGTTAATCTCACCTAAAATCTCTTCACGAAGTGTATCAAATAAGGTTATTGCCTCTTCTTCTTTTTCCAATTTATCTAAATCATGCTCAACAAGATTTGTAATATATTCCTCCAGCTCATTTGCTTGTGCTTTTTGCTCAAGTATTGAATACACCTTTGGAGAGATTTTCAAAGTTTCTAAAGTAAGCAATACACGTTCGTATTTACTTCCTGATTCCTTATTCATTAATCTGACCTCATCCGTTTGGTGATTAACAGCAGTTAGAAAAAAGTTCGATAGTACGTAAAATGGTGAAACCATCTGTGCACCTAGATGTGAATACATATTGTTTAATCCGCCAATGAACTTTTCACCAAGAAGATGATCTTTGTTGTTCATACATTCTCCTCCTCTTCTTAAGCGAAAACTAAGTTTGTTTCATGCCTGCTTATTATTTCTAGACCATATAAATTTAACTTTCTTGTATCTTGAAGGAATAGATGATTTTGCTCTCTAATTTCGTCTCCATACCTTATATTGATCGATTCTTGGATGAATCGTTTAAGGATGCTGGCTATTCCACCAATATAAACATATTTATAGACCTTATCTTTAGGTGATGGGAATGTGTTTTCAATTTTCGTTATTAAAATTTGCGTGTACTCCCTTAATGACTCATGGATTTGCTCTGTGAGATCAACCTTTTTACCGCTATTTCCATCCCTTTGCTCCATTTTGGTTTTTTCAATGTTATTGATAATGAATTCTTCTAGTGAACGAACATTATCAAAGTACTCGAGTAACTTTTCACTTCTTAATTTCTCAATGTGTTTTAGATACGAAATGTCAGCGAAGCAATTCAATGATTCCCTGCTTTTAGGAGCTTGAAGTCCTGATTGAAGCAATGCAAGATCAACAGTCCCTCCGCCTAAATCCACAATTAGAGTTTCAAAGTTTTGAAATGAATTTGCTTCCTCACGATCTTGTAAATCAAAATCTTTTTTAATTGCCCAACGAGCAACTTCACTTTCAATCCGGCATTTGCTTGTTTCGACGTGAATGGATACAACTCTTTCAAATCCCGGTGTTAAAATCGTTACTTTGTGCTCCCCTTCAAATCGGCTTGCCATTTTATTTTGCATATCACTGAACTTGTTCGTTTTCTTAAGCAACCAAATTGGAAGCATGGTTGAAAAATAATTAATGTTCACTCGTTTATCTTCAATGCCGTTTCCTTTTAATACATTGTAATAAGCTGCTGACGCTAGGAACATCACATAGGGAATCTCAGATTCCGTTTTATCATGAAGTTTGTTGATATGACTGTTTCCTAATACTTGTTTTTCCGCTGATTCGCCCACCAGATAATATTTCTCTACACCGTCTATCGTAGTTGAAATGAGTAAACTTTGAAGAAGGGATTGGGGATCATGGAAAGTAGACGGAAAGTGGCCGTCTGCCTTTTCCCTCGTTATTTCTACTACATTTGTAGGAATCTCAAAATAATAACCGTCCACAAGGGTTTGAAAGACCGAATTACCAAAATCGACATTTTGACGCTTTATATCCATTATTTCTCCTCTTTTCATGTTTTTTCCTCATAATGATTATATATTCTTCTCTTTTATTTGTCTAAAGTTGTTTATAAATTTAGATTAGTGAATAAATGCATTAGTGTTCTTTATGTAATTCTCCTCTATTAATCAATTTTCTATTTATTTCAGCAGTAAATTTCGACATTGACAATAAAAAAGAAAGCTTGATTAGGGCTTAATTAATTCGTGATTGCTCGATTTAAGTTCCTGGGAACATGTTCGTATTGCCCACTAATTAAATACCTTATGATTGCTTTTATAACGTGTTTTTAATATGTGTTCAATACTATTACTGAATATTAGCCTATTCTTCATATTTAGAGAAATAAATAAGCTCAGATATTTGAGCAAGTGCTCCAAGGTATTCGTATTTTTCTGCCATCTGATTTCACCAGGACTTGGATACGGACTGTTAAGGCAGATGCCTTTGATAAGACTCGGTGATGATGTAGAACTGATTGTGCAGATAAACCTTCCAGTTATTCTTTATAGGTAACTAGTACCATTGGGTAACAAGCAATAAAGATATAAAACTTGGTGAAGGGGATGTGTATCATCCTGGAGGAATTACTTTTGATGGTAAATCAACTTGGGTTCCTGTTGCAGAATATCGCCCAAATAGCAGGTCGATGATTTATAAGGTGAATCCGAACACGATGGAGTCCCAAGAAGTATTTCGCACGAATGACCACATTGGAGGTATACTTCGTGATGGAAAAGAAGGAATTTTAAAAGCTGTGAGCTGGGGTTCGAGAACATTTTATCAGTTTAATGAAAAGGCTGTGTTAAAGGTCATTGTTGATATTGTAACCTTGTTGATTGGAGCGGAAATCAACAAACTAGTTTAACACAGCCAATGAAAAAGGAAAAGTTCTTAGAAAAACAAGTAATTCTAGCCACTTTATTGATTATCAAGACTGCGAGAATGCTGAAAAAAACAATATCATATGTAGTGGTATTACTGAATTGACACAATTAAATAATTTCGGTAAATTATTTACCGATTATCATAAAATTAACACACATTGTTTTTTTGCCATAAAAAAATCCCCTCCAATTAAAAGTGTAACACCCAAGCACTTTGCATGGTTTTTACACTGTCAACTTAAAAGGGGGTAATATCACTATGGATTTATATTAAAATTTTTTAACTACACATTAACTCTTCCTGATTGTGTTCCGTAATCAACACTAATAGAATACTTTACCTTCTGAGTCATCCTATCACTAAATAATCAGTATATGAGTATATATAATTATTAAAGTTATTAAACCCTGTAATTTTACAGAATCCTTCCTACTAATTGTTAAAACCTGACTACTGGTACTTTGGGTATATTTATTGAATTTTTTTGAAAAAACAGAATTTCTTTATCTAACTTTTGACTTATAGATAATACATGCGGATCATTTAGTCCACTTACTTTTGCTAAGTCATACATCGCCTGCTGGTATTCCATTATTTTCTTTTCGGTTTGTACCAATTTAAACAGTAACACGTACCGTACCTCCTTTTTCTCCTTTCATTATGTCTTGATTTAATTTGGTTTTCCTGTTTATGGGTACTCGGAAACATTAATTCATAACGTATTTAACTACATGTTCACTATAAAAAAATTCCTAACTGATGTATTTTCATTTAAATATGAGATTATCCGTCAAATCAATCAAAATATTTGCCTGTTGTTCAGTAATTGCTTTCCCGCTTTGGGCTGACAATTCATTTACGTACGCCTTAAGTTTACCGTCTACGGCCTGTTTGTGAACTTTAGCGGCCGCTTCTTTTGCCGACTGGAGTTTTGCAACAAGTGAATGCGACACCCCATCCTTACTTACAAAAGATTGGGTCAATCGGCTTAAACTATCAAAATCAACAGTTACGGTAAACTTATTTTCAGCTACTGCTGTATTCCCCGCCTTGTCAGTAGCCGAAGCCGAGATTGTATGAACACCAATGCCGAAGTTATACGCATATCCTTCAGTACTAGGGCAATTAGCGGAATCAACCCCTGACACTTCATCCGATGTACTGCAGGAAATCGCTATCTTCGCATCAACAGGATACGTACCTTCATTACCGATAAATTGAATCAAAGGAGCAGTCGTATCAAGTATTATTTTTTGTTGATACGTTTCACTTACATTTCCAGCATGGTCGTTAAATTCAACATATACTGTTTTCTCCCCATCTCCTGAAGGCAAGGTGAATTCTTTTGCTGTCTTATACGCTTCCCACTCTGTCCAGTCCTTAGCATTCGTGGAAAAGCGAACCTGGTTCACTCCGCTTAAATCATCTTTTGCTTCAAGCAATAGAGTAACATTCGGATCTTTTGTAAATTCCGCACCAGTATTAATCGTAAAATGTCCTTCTGGACGTGTTAAGTCCTTCTGTTTCTCTACGATGACCTCACTAACAGCCATATTACCACCATCGACTGTTGTTACACTAATCTTTGCAGTACCTTCTTTTTTCGCAGTAACTTTACCCGTTCCATCCACTACTGCTACTTCTTCATTATTACTGGACCATAGAACATCTTTATTGACAACACTCTCAGGTGTTACTGTTGCAGTCAACTGTGCAGCTTTTCCTTCTGCTAACTCCAATTTTTCCTTATCCACAGTAACGCGTGGTACTTGTTGAACGGGCTCTTGCTTCTTGACTGTTGGAACATTTGCAAGTAATGCTTCATGTTCCCGTTTTGTAATCGGCATTACGGTCCCATGGCGAGGGCGTGCTGGTAAACTATAGTTTGTTGACATCTTCCACTCACCTGACTGTAAATTGGTTGTTTCAAAAGGAACATACCCTCTACCGCCAAATTCATCAATAAACATGTACCACTTTTCTTCCGTATTCGATTTAAAGATGGTAGGTCCTTCACCTGCACCGATTGATCCTTTTCCAATCCCTTCTTTAATAAGATCAAAAGTAGGATCAAGAACCGAATCCCCAACTTCTCCAAAAACAAATTTACCGTTTGGTGAAGATGTCGTGTTGTTTCTTTCATCTTTTGTAAAACGATAGATTTTTCCGTCATCCTTAATGATGGTGGTATCAATAACTGAATATCCATAATCCATATAAACTTTTGGTTCCGTAAACGTATGGAAATCTCTTGTTTTGCTATACATCATTTTGTTGTAAGTAGAGCCGCTATGCGCTTCATTGTCATACAATTTGGAAGCCCATAACACAATATACTCACCAGTCATGTCATCATACGTAACTTCCGGAGCCCATGTATTTCCAGCCTCTTTTGGAGATACTTCTACCATTCTTTGCTCTGACCAATTAATTAAATCAGTAGATTCCCACACCATTATAGAGCGGCTGCCTGTCCTTTGGGATCTGTCCCAATTCCAATCTCCATTAATTTTTAAATCTGTGGAAATTAAATAGAACTTATCTCCTTCAGGGGAACGAATGATAAATGGATCTCTAAGTCCTTTTTCACCCAAATTAGAAGTGATTGCTGGCGCCCCATTGTTTAACTCCTTCCATTTAAGTGGATTGTTTCCTTCACTTAAGGCAAAATAAATTTGTTCACCATTCGAATAACCTTCTCCTGTAAAATAACTGAAGACGTATCCTTCATAGTTCTCCTTTTTCGGCATTTCTTTCACTTTAGCTAAAAATGCTTTTGTGATTGATTCCTTGTGTAATGTGAGAGTTGCTGTCAATTTAACCATTTTATCTCCTACACCATTTCCAGGACGTTTCACTTCTCCAGTTGGTGTAATGATGGAAGGGTCAGTTGATTTCCATGTGATCGTAGAACCATTAGCTCCCGATTTCGGTAAAGTTAGATTGCCGCGAACATCATTAATGTTATGAACTTTCAAATCTTCTGCATCCATTCGAACGGTCACTGAATCTTGAGGTTTCTTTAATACAGTAACGGTAAATTCTTTTGTCAAAGTCTTTGTACCTTCCAATATAGTAGCTATAATTCCTACCGATTGGTCACCATTTTCATAAGAAGGTCTATTAACTTTACCATCATTTGTAATAATGTTTTGATTTTGAGATTCCCAAGTGATGGATGTTCCAAATGCCCCATTTTTAGGGAAAGATAAATCCGAATTAATTTCGTCTTTGTTTTGGTTCTGATTGATAAAAATGGAGTAATCTAATTTTTCAGCAGCGTGATTTAGCAGTAGTCCATCCATGGCAGCAATTTTTTTATCAGCTTCTTCTTTTAGTTTACTTATTTCTGTTGCTGTCAAAGCTCCATCAAACACTTTAAAATCTGCGATCATTCCTCCAAAATACGGGTCAGAAGAATAAAATGAACGCCCGATAAAACCACTTCTTCCATTAACATTGTTGATTTGTGCTAATGTATAACCGTTCGTAGAACCAGTACCCACTTCAACCCCATCAATGTACAGCTTTATCGTTTTTTCTACACCTGACATAACAGTAGTTATCAACTTCCATTCACTTGACTTTAATGGCCCATTTGTCGCATTTACACCTGCTTCATTCATCCAGCTTGTTATCCCGAGTCCTGCTCTTGAAGAGCGGTCACCCGAGTTACGCTTCGGCGTCGTAAACAAATATTTGTTACTGTCCTGACCTAACGCATATAACCATTCGGCTTCATTAACACCCTTCCAATTCACCAAAGAAGAAACGGTGATACTATCCAAATTATTTAAGACACCTTTAGGCATTTCAATATATGAACTAGTAGAACCGCCTTTAAAGCTTATAACTCCTGCATCTGTCCCCTTAATAAGGTCAGCGTTTTGGAAATTCACCAGCTTTCCATCAAAATTCCCAGTGCTATCTTTCACTGTTGTATCTTCAATATTGTTCATATCATAATCAAGAATTAACTTTACTTCTTTTGGTTCCTCAGCAAATGTGGATTTCGGAACTATTCCTGATACGGTATTAAAGAGCATAAAGGTTAATAAAAAAGTTGAAAGCCTTTTCCTCTTGTTCATGTTTCCCCTCCTGATCAAAATGGTTTAATTATAGTAAATTCACTTCAGATTTCCCTCTATCGTTGATTCAGGTAGCGAGTGCTTTTCTTTCTTTTCTTTCTTTTCTTTTAATAATCGTTTTGTTTCTTTCACTCTGAATGACGATTATGCGTTGAAGTACGATAAAAACAAACAATAAAACTCCAATTACAATTCTTGTCCACCATGAACTGAGTGTACCTTCAAACATGATAATGGTTTGAATTACTCCCATACTCAGCACGCCAAACATTGGACCAACAACATATCCATACCCGCCGGTTAAAAGGATTCCACCTATGACACATGCTGCAATGGCATCCATTTCTAGACCTAATGCGTGAAGCCCATATCCAGACAACATGTAGAAGGTGAAAACCAAGCCTCCGAGGGCAGAACTAAAGCCACTGATAGCGTATATGAGAATTTTCGTTCTTACAACAGGCAGTCCCATAAGCATAGCCGATTGTTCGTTTCCACCAATGGCGTAAACAGTCCGACCAAACTCTGTATATTTAGCCACATACATGGCTGCCAATACAAACACAATACTAATCAATACACTAATGGAAATAAAATATTGGCCACCCAGCATAATCTTATAGTGAGATATCTTGGTAAATAATGGATCTGTGATAGTAATAGATTCGATGCTAATAAAATAACAAAGTCCTCTGGCCAAAAACAAACCTGCTAATGTAACAATCCATGGATGCAATTGAAAACGCTGAATGATGTATCCTTGTGCAAATCCAAATATGATTCCCATTAAAAGAACTACAACCATAACAATAACCGGGTTTGCACCTTTCTGAAGCATACTTGCGGACACCATAGTGGTTAGCGCAACAACCGATCCTACTGACAAATCGATTCCACCAGATAATATTACAAACACTAATCCTGTAGCAATGATGATTAAAAAAGCATTGTCGATAAATAGATTCAGAAAGACTTGCGATGATAAAAAGCCCGTATAACGAAAAGAACCTACACTAAATAAGGAAAGAAATAGAATGATGGTCGAAATTAACGTGATATTTAATTGACTAACTCGCAGCATGTTTCTCATTAGATTGAATTACTCCCTTCTTACGCTTGCTGCCTATTTTTAAGATAAATAAGCTTCTGAATTTTTCCGATTGTACAAGCGATACAATAATTACTACAATTGCTTCCACCACGAGTATACTTTCAGGAGGAACTCCAGTGGAATAAATAGTTGTTTTTAACATTTGAAGGAAAAGAGCACCGATAATGGTACCTGATAGGAAAAACCTTCCACCGTTCATTGAAGTACCACCAATGACGACAGCTAATATTGCATCTAACTCCATCCATAATCCAGCGTTATTTCCATCTGCACTCTTCACATTCGAACTAATCAAGATTCCTGCGATCCCTGCGCACAAACCACAGATTACATAAGCCCAGAAGATGATCTTCTTCGAATTAATCCCAGTAAATCGGCTGGATTCCATGTTTCCTCCTACCGACTCTAAAAACAATCCCATTGCGGTTTTTCTCATAAGCAAGTAAACTAGTAACCCCAATACAGCGGCAACAAAAATAGCAAACGGTATTCCTAAAAAGTATCCACCACCAAAAAAGCTAAACGGTTTATAGTAGACAGTGATAATTTGTCCTTCACTGAACAGCTGCGCAATTCCCCGTCCAACTGTCATAAGGATAAGGGTGGCTACCATTGGTTGAACACCTATTTTAGATACCAATGCGCCATTCCACATTCCGCAAAGGACGGAAGCACCAAGGGCAGCAAGGATGGCTAGCGCCATAGGCGTATCACTTACATACTCTTGAACTCCATTGTTAACAACCAGAGTTCCTCCGATCAGGTAAGCTGCCATTGCACCTGATATCGCCACAACAGCTCCAACCGAGATATCCACACCAGCTGTTGCAATAACTAAAGTCATACCAATAGATACAATAATAAGCGGAGCCGCCCGATTTAATATGTCAATTATGGTTCCAAATAAATGACCATTCTTGATTTCGATGTTAAAAAAACCTGGTATATAAAAATAATTAAATATAAGTAATGCTAAGAGGGCCATTAAAGGCCAAAATACCTTTGAATGCCTCAGTTTATTCCATTGATTAAGAAACATTTGCGCCAGCTCCTGCTATAGTTTTCATAATAATACTTTCTGATATATTCTCTCCGCGAAGCTGTCCAATCGGAGAACGGTCACGCAAAACAATTACCCGATCGCAACAAGCTACTAATTCTTCCATTTCGGAGGAAATAAGCAAAACCGTCATACCATCATTAGCAAGTGTTCGTATTAATTTTTGAATTTCCGTCCGAGTTCCTACATCAATTCCACGAGTAGGTTCATCTAGTATAAGCAATTTCGGATTGGTTGCCAGCCATCTGCCAAGAATCACTTTTTGTTGATTACCTCCACTTAGATTTCTGATTTGTTGTTCCATAGATGGGGTAGCTATTCGCAGCATTTTAATATATTTATTACCGATTTCCTCTTGTTCTTTTCTAGAGATATAATTGAATATGCCTCTTTTAGCCTGAAGAGCAAGAATCATGTTTTCCCTGATAGTTAATTCTCCAATGATGCCCTCTTTTTTACGATCTTCCGGACAAAATCCCATCCCTTGTTGTATAGCTTTTTTAGGATACATGGCCGAAATCTTTTTTTCATCTATATAAATGACACCATCGTCCGCTTTATCAATTCCAAATATCAATCTAGCAATTTCAGACCTGCCGGAACCAAGTAAACCAGCAAGACCAAGTACTTCCCCTTTTTTCATTTCCAGATCAAATGGCTCTATCGTACCTTTTTTTCCTAGACTGACAGCTTTTAAGAAATGTTCTTCCTTTTTCTTTAATGAAGAAACTATACTTTTGTTTTGTTTGCTGTGTTCCTTTTCATCGATTTCTCTACCAACCATTTTAGTTACTAATTCTATCCTAGATAATTCACTTGTTTTGTACTCGCCAATGAGTTTACCGTTCCGAAGGACTGTGATACGATCCGTAATTTCATAGACTTGATCTAAGAAATGTGTGACAAATACGATTCCCATTCCTTCATCACGCAGCTTACGCATGATCTTAAACAACTGTTTTACTTCGTTTTCATCCAAACTCGCGGTCGGTTCATCCAAGATTAATACCCCTGCTGAAATATCAACTGCGCGAGCAATCGCAATCATTTGTTGAATGGCAACAGAGTAAGAAGAGAGTAATTTAGTCGGATCAATATCGAGATTTACTCGCTTCAGGATTTCTTGTGATTCTTGATTCATTAACTTCCAATCGATTCTGCCGCCTTTTTTCGGTGGTCTGCCAATAAATATATTTTCTGCTACTGTCAAATTAGGGCATAAATTCACTTCCTGGTAAACCGTGCTGATTCCAATATTTTGGGCATCTAGGGGAGATTTCGGCTCAATGTTCTGTCCGTCGAAAAGGATGGTACCTCCATCTAAATTGTGGACTCCGGTTAGCACTTTAATTAACGTCGATTTACCTGCACCGTTTTCACCCATGAGAGCATGAACTTCTCCTTTACGAAGAGTAAAGTTAACGTCAGACAAAGCCTTCACTCCAGGAAAGGACTTTGTGACACCTTCCATGTATAGAATTGGTTTCTCTTGTATGAACATTGTTTTAATGCTCCTTTTGTTTATTTTATGAGTAATATAGGAGTTCCCTAATAAGAGAGCTCCTATATCTAAAAAAGCTTTTAATATTGTCGATTAGGGAATTCCTTTGCTGCATTAGTTGTATCAAAGATGCCTTCTTCTGTCTTAATCCACTTTGGTAATTCTTTACCTGCTTTAACATCCTTAATGGCTTGCATCAACTGTTCTCCTAATAATGGGTTACATTCAATAGAGGCATTTAACTTGCCAGCCATCATCGCCTCAAAAGCACCTTTTACACCATCAACAGAAATGATTTTGATATCTTTCCCTGGAGTTAAGCCATATTCTTCGATCGCTTGAATTGCACCGATTGCCATATCGTCATTGTGAGAATATACAACATTGATATTTTTTCCATTAGACTTTAAGAATGCTTCCATTACTTCTTTACCCTTAGTACGGGTAAAGTCACCTGTTTGAGATTTAATAATTTTATAATTGGTATGATCTTTGATTACTTCTTCAAAACCAGCTTTTCGGTCAATGGCAGGAGCAGAACCTACCGTCCCTTGGAGCTCAACGATATTTACCGGCTTATCCGTTTTTACATTGTCCAACATCCATTGTGCCGCTTTCTTGCCTTCCTCAACGAAATCTGATCCAATCATCGTTTTATAAAGGGATGGATCGGCATCTACAGCACGGTCAGTTAATATAACAGGAATACCTGCTGTTTTCGCTTCTTGAAGAACTGTATCAAAACCTGTTTGAACAACAGGCGAGAAAGCGATTACATCCACCTTCTGAGCAATAAAAGAACGGATTGCTTTAATTTGGTTTTCCTGTTTTTGCTGGGCATCTGAGAACTTTAATTCAATTTGCGGGTCTTTTTCTGCACTTTCTTTGACTGACTTAGTATTAGCTGTTCTCCACTCGCTTTCAGCTCCTACTTGTGAAAAACCAACGACAATCTTCCCATCTTTCCCACCACTTGAACCACTACTCGCCTGTTGGTTGTTCCCGGCAGCACATCCTGTCATTAATGAGATCGCAGTTGCTGTTGAAATTAATGCAGTAAATAATTTTTTAAATTTTTTCATGTGACTTCCCCCTTAATTAATTTGAATCTATGTTTATTATAAATAATTACTCTAGTGATGTATTTTCAATGAAATGCGTTTTTTTATAATATTCCGCTTTCTTTTTTACATTAGAAAATATAATATTTAAGTGATTATTTTTTTAAAAATAAAAAAATAGACCCTAAAACCTACTATTTAGTAGTTTTTGGGGTCTATTTAATGATCATTCTGGCTTATTTTAAGTAGAGCATATCCGACAAAGAAATAAAAATATTTGCCTGTTCTTCAGTAATAGTTTTCCCTATTTGGGCAGACAGCTCATTTTCATACGCCTTCAATTTACCGTCCACGGTCTGTTTGTTACCTTTAACGGCTCCTTCTTTTGCTGATTGGAGTTTCGCTACAAGTGAATGCGCCACCCCATCCTTACTTACAAAAGATTGGGTCAATCGGCTTAAACTATCAAAATCAACAGTTATAGTAAATTCGATGTCGACTTTGGCGGTATTTCCTGCTTTATCAGTGGCTGGGGCAGTGATTTTATGAGCCCCTAACTCGAAGGTATAGGCTGGTCCTTCAACACTTGGGCATTCTTTAGAAGCAATACCAGACAAATCATCGATGGCATTGCAAGTTATATTAATAAGCGTATCGACAGAATAAGTATCCTGAAGTCCAATATCCCGTCCTTGTACATGGCCATACTTGTAGGTGTAATGACAAGTTTGATATTGAACCACTTGCTCTTAATAAAAAAACAAAAGCTGTATTTATAAAAAACATGGATTGTTTATAATAATTGGCTATTTTTTGATGAAGCATAATGTTCAAAGGTAATTTGGATCCTTATTATCTGTGATCGCCCGGGGAGAGGATACATGCAAAGAAGCCAAGGCTTTTTAATAAAACACTTGGCTGACTTGGCATTTCTTTTTTTATTAATATATTTTTAGATTACTAATGTTTTGTTTAATATCATCCATTAAGATTAACCCGTTAACCTTTCGATCTTCAGAAACATAAGCGATTCCATGTTCGATTGCCTGAAAATCAGGACTAGCTTAGCTTAGCCCTGAGCTTTTTATTATTGCAAAACTTTTGGTAACGATACAGGCTTTAGTGAAGAGGATTCAATTTCTTTTCCTTCCCACACAAAGACCTTCACTTTGTGACCATCCACTTTGGAAGGCATCTTCATGCTCAAAGAGAAAGATGACTTAGAACCAGCTGCGATGCTTTGGGTCTGAGACTGGATGTCCACCAGTTGATAATCACTGTCGTACAGAGCCATTGTCACTAAAATAGACTGAGCAGTGCTCTTGTTGCTCGTAACCTGAACTTTAGCACTTAATTTTTCCTTCGGTTGTAGTTGTTTTGAACTAAAATCAGTGACGACCGAAAATTCCGCATTGTCATCGACAGTCACATTCGCCTTTACTGAAATAGCAGGTCCAGGTACGGCTCCATCTACAGGAACACTTGAGAAATTCGGTGTACCATCAGCATTCCAAGTTATTCTCTTCACCCTAGTATGCCGGTTTGGATCATACAGGGGATCCCCTTGAATATCCTTGTAGGAGCGGGCATGATAAACCAGGATATCCGTTTTCCCATCTTCCGCTAAAGTAAAGGCATTATGTCCCGGTCCGTAAAGGCCCGTTGTTTCATCGCTTTTTAACACTGGTTCTGGCGATTTCTTCCATGACTTAGGATCTAATAAATCACTAGTATCCGAAGCGGTCAATAACCCCAAGCAATAGTTAGCATCGGTGGCGCTTGCAGAAAAAGTCATGAATATTTTTCCATTCCGCTTTAATACACTCGGTGCCTCATTTACCCAAAATCCCTGTCTTTCCCAAGCGTAATCCGGAGTTGAGATCATAACCGGTTTCCCTGTAATTGTCCATGGATTACTCATTTCCGCGATATAAAGATTCGAATTTCCGCCATCCTTCTGTGCCCAGGCGAAATAACGTTTGCCATTGTTCTCGAATGTGGTGGAATCTAAGGAAAAATTGGTGAAGGCCGTACTGCCTGCTGGTTTTTGCATCATGCCTTTTTCTGTCCATGTTCCTGTAAGTGGGTTCGCATCTCCGCACTCGAGAACATATGGACGGATTTTCCAAATATCTTCCGCTGCTCCTGCTGCAAAGTAAATGTACCATTTTCCATCGATAAAATGGATTTCAGGGGCCCAAATATGCGCTCCCATATCCCCTGTAGCGTGTTTGGTCCAAATTACTTTTTCCTCTGCTGTGGCAAGGCCCTGAAGAGTTTTTGCTCTCCGCAAAACAATGCGGTTATATTCAGGAACCGATGCTGTGAAATAATAATAGCCATCAGTATGTTTAAAAATGTGAGGATCTGCTCTTTGCTCAATCAATGGGTCAGTATATTCATAGGTTGTTGCCTCCCCTTTAACGGTAAAGGTTCCGGTTTTGGTATAATCTTGTTTGTTCACTTCTGCCCAATCCACATTAAGTGTTCCAGTAGATCCGTCACTATAATGTACATCTACAGTAGATGGAAGCTGTGGCGCGGTGCCCTGTTTTGTCTTAACGTTTACCTCGTCAACTTTAGCAATCTTAGTAATACTTATATTGGCAACAGGCTGAATTTTGGTACCATAGACAGAGCCCTTGACTTCAAGTTTCCCAGTCTGTGAGAAATCATCATTTGAAATAGAGTTCCAATCTACATCAAGTTGCTCGGTATGACCATCGTAATGGTGTACTGTTACCTTCCTAGGAAGCTTAGGTGGGAAATCTACCAATGTTCTAAGATTTACCGCCTCTATAGACACGATGCTGTCAGCCAGCACAGTGACCGTAAAGTTTTTCGTTTCTGAGTATCCATTCCGGCTAATTGTTGCTGTTAAGGATACATTTGCATCCTTTTGGTCTTTTGCAGGTCTTGTCACTACACCGGTATCGGAAATAACAGAAGGAGAATCCGATTTCCAAGAGATCGATACCCCATTGTCAGCAGTCACAGGTAATTTTAAATCTTGAATTACTTTTGAAGTATCACCGACGCTCAATGTTCCTGCAATTTTCCCAACGGCTTCTTGATCCGTCATAGATTCAGAGACAACCTGCTGGATTTCTTCTCCACTCAATCCTCTATTATAGATGCGGAAATCACTCACTTTACCGTCTAAATAAGGATCAGGCCAATTCGATTTTCCAATATAGTTATAGGCGGTTTCTCCAAAATCAGATGGTTTCTTGGTTGTAGTTCCTGTCGCACCAACCTTGCCATTAACATAGATTGTGTAAGCTGTTCCTGATTTGCTGATAGCGATATGCGTCCATTCACCGACCTTCGGGGCACTCGGAGTGGCATCTGCTACTCGTCCAACTAAATCCAAATACAGGTTTTCTGTAAGGAAAATTTTCCCTGCATTAGCTCCGGTTCCAAAATCAAAAATTCGAGTCCAATTTCCTGTTTTTGAATCCAGATATACCCATGTGGAGATGGTGAAATCATCCAGAGTACTCATAATACCTTTTGGCAACTGGACATATTGGCTTTTCGTATGCTCAAGATCAATACCGGTCCTGCCTGCCACTGTAGCCAAGGAAGCCCCGTTCATAACGGTGGCATCTTTGCCATGACCAGAGGCATCAGTTATGGATGTCCCGTTTAATTGATCGAATTTATACCTAGTTGTGAGACCTTCCTCCGTTAGTGAAGCACTCCCAGTTGCCTGGTCAATAGCACTTGTTGTTTCTGGTGTTATTGTAGCAGCCCACGAAGGAATCGTTGTTGGAACCGACAAAAGTGTGACTGCAAGTGCACAATGAATTGTTTTTTTTAACTTCATATTTAATCCCTCCTTATGATTCTTACATAAGATTGACTTTTTAGATTATTAGATTGTTTCTCCTAAACTAGTGCTTAGATACCTAGTTAAGTATTTCAAGATATTCATTGATTTTGTGGTCCGGGCTTATATTGGAAGCTGGTATTCACTATTTCACTTAAGTCTGCAGCACCGAGACTGACATCATATTTACCTTCTGCATGATTCGAAAGTGTAAAGACATAACTGAATTCACCGTCGTCTTCCGTGGTAATTTGATCAAGATAATCCAATTTACCATTTGGGGCTGTAACTCTAACGGCTACATCCGTCCCTTTTTTCTGGGTCAAATAGCCTTCGATTAGAACTTTTCTATTATTCACAGATATTTTTAAATCCTTTATAGTTGTAGGCATCTGTTTTTCTACAGTAATTGTAGCCGAATCAGCGAATTGTCCTTCGTCGGTTGTGGCAATAATATCAGCCTTACCCGGAGATTTCGCAGCAATTGTAACGGTTGTCTTTCCATCTTCAGGATTATAAGTAGAATTAGAAATGGATATGACATTAGGATCACTGGATGTAAAAGTCACTTTTTGATTAAGTACACTACTTGGTAATACAACAGCAGACAAACTGCTTTCATTATTTTGTTGCAGTGTAAGACTATCAATATTCAGTTGGACATCCTTTACATTTGCTTCTGACATCTTAAAAGTTGCATTCTCTTTATCCCCTTCGGTATTCACTTGCTCTAATTTCAATAAGTAATCCTTTTGCTTAATATATAAATTCGGGAAGTTATATGACTGAAAGGAAGCCCAGTTTGGATCCGATAAACCAGGCACCTTTTTAAATGTGGCATCAGCTTTGAATAAATCTGTACCGTCATTTTTTACAAGTGCGAGGTCATTATTACTATGTCTTAAATAGAATCCTGGCTTATTCACAGACTGAATGGAAACATACTCCTCTCCTGAATTCGCTAGTCCAGGGACTATCTGCCATCTGGCATCAAAATTTGAAATATTTAATACGTCTAAAGGATCAATCCGTGCATCATTGTTATAGTGCCTAATATAGCGGTCTAGGAAACTGTACGACTGCAGCTTTTGTCCTTCACCATCCAAGCCTGTGGAAGTAGGGACAACTTTTTTTATTGTGCCGTCGGGATTGTAGTATAATCGATCGATTGAGACTGAGCGTCTGTATGAACTTCCAGTTGGCAAAGCAGCGGTATGATAAATAATGTACGACTTTCCTTTGAAATCAATAATGGATTGATGACTAGTATTACTATTGTTTTTATCATTAGGGTCTGAGGTGAACGGATCCATAAGCATTCCCTTATATTCCCATGGACCGGTAGGGCTCTCACTCATTGCGTAAGCTAGTCCTTCTGGCCAATTATGAGCAAATGATAAATAATATTTGCCATTCCGTTTATGAATCCACGGAGCTTCTGTGAAACCACCTTTCAAGTTATTGATGGCAACCTTTTGAATATCCCCGTCTAGCTCGATCATGTTCGGTTTGAGCTTTGCATAGTATGGATACGAATTTCCCCAGTATAGGTACCCCTGTCCGTCATCATCCACCAATACTGTAGGATCAATATCATCCCATGAAATGTTGGAGGTCGTCATTTGATTGGTAATCAATGGCTTTCCAAGTACGTCCTTAAACCCTTCAGTTGGACTTTGAGAGGTAGCTACACCAATACAATATCCACTACCGTCCTTATTATTAGTGGCTACATACCAATAAAAGGTACCGTCTCTCTCGATTACTTGACTCGCCCATGCGGCATCTTCCCTTGCCCATGAGAAGGTATCCTTGACGCTAAGTGATCCTTCTTGTTTCCAATTCTCCATATCAGTTGAAGAATAAATTACCCATTCTGGCATAAAATAAAAATTTCCACCCGCACTCGCTTCATCGTGTCCTGCATAGAGATAAACCTTGTCACCCTGAACGAGCGCAGCCGGGTCTCCGGTGAACTTATCCTTAATGATAGGGTTATCCGCATAGGCTGCAGTTGAAAAGGATGATAATAGTAGTGTTGATAACATAATTTTCGAAACTACTTTTTTCATAGGGTTGTGTAATACCTCCTTAAAAAATAATATTTAAACGCTTTCATATGTGAGAGTATATCAAATCAGTTGTAGACAATCTTTATAAAAATCTACGATATTTTATAAAATACAACACATTATTTTTATAGCAAAATTTTATCAATAGAAACTTTGCTTACTAGTTTAACTAAGTATACAAAAAAGAAAAATAGACCTTAAAACCACTTTTAACGTGGTTTCAAGGTCTATTCACTAGATGCTTTAATGAAGCTTATTATTGTTCATGTAAGTAATAAACATGATCAATTCTTCTTTCTGCGCTTGATTTACATGGTTGGATGGTAACTTTTGAATAAACTTAATAAGCGTTTGCATAATTGTGTTATTGTATACCTAACAAAATATCTACTCAGCTCTCATTGGAGATCAAACATCCGCCTAATGATATCTAATCTACGTTCCCTCTTCCGTTAAATTAATTCTAATTAGAAAAGTTGTAACTGTATTTATAGAAAACTTTAAAAATTTATAATCTTCTGTACTATTTTACCCCTGTTTTTGATTTATATCTTTTTTTGTTATTTTTCGAGTTCTTTGTTTAGTTCAAGAATTAATATGCCCGATTAATGAATTCCCGTTTGGCGTTGTCTTGACTAAAAATCCCTTCCTTTGTAACGATTTTGACTGGAATCTCTTTTCCTTCTTGATAATCTAATATCACTTTCATTAATTCAGGTCCTAATAATGGATTACACTCCACCGTCAAATTCAATTTACCTGAAAATAGGGCATTAAATGCTTCTTTGGTTGCATCTACTGATATAATCAAAATATCTTTCCCGGGTCTTTTCCCAGCCTCTTCAATTGCCTCAATCGCTCCCAGTGCCATGTCATCATTATGGGAGTAAACGACCTGAATCTTATCCCCATACCTTTCCAACATCTCTTTCATGACACGTTTACCTGCCTCTTTTGTAAAATCAGCTGATTGGGAAGCGATGATGTGATAGTTTGTATTATTTTTTAGCAGTTCTTCAAATCCCTTTTTCCGATAAACCGCTGGTGAAGACCCCTGTGTTCCCTGCAATTCTACAATATTAATATCCTTCTTTACTCCTTTGGTAAATCCTAAAAGCCATCTCGCAGCTCTCCTACCCTCCTCTTGAAAGTCGGAGCCAATAGAAGTCAGCCAAAGTGAATCATCATTAAAGTCCAATTCACGATCCGTCAAGATAACAGGAATTCCGGCCCGTTTAGCCTCCCTTAAAACCTCTTCATACCCGGTTTGGACAACCGGCGAAAATGCAATAACGTCTACCCGCTCCTTAATAAAGTTTCGAATAGCTTTAATTTGATTATCTATACTTTGATTCGCATTTTTAAATTTAAGATCAATGTCAAAGTCTTGGGCAGCTTTTTTAATCGAGGAGGAATTTGCCGCTCTCCAGCTGCTCTCTTTGCCCACTTGTACAAATCCTAAAACAATATGTTTTTTTAGTTTTTTAGGTTCATCCAATGTATTTTGTTTTGTTTGTACGTATTGGTCCACATTTTCTTTCGTAATTTTATTCACACGCAAAAGTATTTTTTTGGGAATACCAGATTTGCCTTGTAAAAGATCCATCGCATACTGAATTGATTCATTGCCACCAGTCCTATAGGCGAAGGTCCCCTTCAAAATGTTACGTCTAACCAAATCAAGTCCTCCATCATCACCTTCTAGTCCATCCACACCAATGATATTAACTCCTTGAATTCCCTTTTTTTCTAATGCCCTATGTACCCCAAGAGCCATTGCATCACTATGTGCGAAGACGAAATTGATTTTGCGGTTCTTTTTTAGCCTCTCTATTACCTCATCTTCGGCTTTATCTCGATTCCAATCTGCAACTATTGTATCCACCTGGTGAATATTAGGATGATTTTCGATTATTTCATTGAAGCCCTTACTTCTTTCGATCACTGGAGGTGATTGGGAGAGTCCTTGTATTTCTACTAAATTTACTTTTTTATCTCCAGCCAGATCTGCCACCAATTGCCCGGCGTTTCTGCCAATGACCTCATTGGCTGGTCCAATAAATAAGCTATAATCATACCCGTCGATTGCTCGACCTAAGACGATAACCGGTATTTTTTTATGCACCTTAGCGATTATAGGTGTTAAACTTTTGGAATCATTTGTGGAGATAATCAACAAGTCAATCCCAAAATCAAGTAATTTATTAATATCTTGCTTCTGTTTATCAATACTATGAGCTGCATCAGTATAAATCACATGCAAATCTTTATATCGATCTGATTCACTTTTAATTTCATTATTCATAGCTACTCGCCAAGGTTCAGTTAAATTTGCCTGGGACACACCTATAACAAATTTTGTCCCTTCATTCGACTTGTGAGAAGCATGCGCTGCTTTATAGCCAAACCATCCAAGGATTATTAAGACTAAAATTGTCATCCAATATCTTTTCTTAATCCGAAACCCGGCTTTCACTAATGCCCTACCTCCTTAACATAATTAGAAGGAGATACACCCATTACCTTTTTAAAAGCTGTACTAAAATAATGCTGAGTGTTATAACCGACTTTATCCGCAATTTCATAAATTTTGTATGATGGGTTTTCCATAAATTTAATCGCATATTGAATCCTGACTTGGGTTAAGTAATCGATAAAGGAAGAACCTAATTCTTCTTTTAAAAGCCGGCTTAAATAACTTGGACTAACATTAACTTCTTGAGCTACTTCCTGGAGGGTTAAATCTTGTTTGTAGTAATGTCTCTCAATATATCTTTTAGCCAAAATAACCACAGGCATAATCATAGATTGTTCGTTAAGCTCTTTGATGAAATTACTATAAACATCTGGGATTTCGGTTGGTGGCTTTTCTACAACTTTTTTGGCTATCATTATTTTTTTACCTGTCAACTTTTCGATAACCTCTTCAAATTGGTCACATAACAGATCCAGTGGCTCTAACTCTTCCGTAGGTATCATTGCTACGATATGATTGCTTTCATCCCGGAAAACAACACGTGGCTCGAAAGCATCGAGTAATTCATCGATAATGTTTTGCATGCTAAAAAACAATAGGTCCATTTCCCAAGCATCTCCGATATTTCCTTCTACAGCTTTCCTGTTTGGCTTAATTACAAAAATCCCAACTTTTTCCCAATCAAGACTAAAATAGTGGAGCTGCTTATGAATTTCCTCTTCATTTAACTGCCCTTTAACCCACTTGCAGAGAAAGCTGTTTCTAACCAAATCGACATTCTCTTCCAATTGCTCATTCATCCATTGGACCAATTGATTACTTCTTCTAGATTCATTCAAATGGTTGACCGCTTTGGTAACAGTTCTTTTCAGGTCATCAGGATTAACTGGTTTTAGTAAGTATTCAAATACATTTAATCGAAGGGCCTCCTGTGCGTAAGAAAATTCATCATGTCCACTGATTATGATAATAATGGAAGAAGGCAGCTCCTTTTTCAGTTTTCCAATCAATTGCAATCCATTAAGGAAAGGCATATTGATATCCAAAAAAAGAATATCAGGCTTAACCTCCAGGGCCAATTCAAATGCAGTCTCCCCATCTTGAGCTTCACCTGCAATTTGTATATTCCATTCATCCCAATTCAGAGATTTTTTCAACCCTCTAATGATTTTAGGTTCATCATCAGCAATAAGTAATTTCAACATTTCCATTCCCCCTATTAAAATGAAAGAAAAACCTATCAGCCTAACCCCTCTCGGACGATTGGGTGCCAAATATCTACCGTTGTACCATTATTTTCTATGCTGTGAACGATTAAACCATAGTCATTTCCAAAAGAGAGCTTAATTCTTTCATTTACATTCAACATGCCATATCCACCCGAATCTGCACCGCCAATCATCCCTGTTTTTTGCAGACGTTGATTTAATTTTGTTATCATTTCTGGATTCATTCCATTTCCATCATCCGTTACACTTAGAAATAGCTTGTTATCAATGATCTTTACTTGAATTAATATTTTTCCTCGACCTCTCTTGGTTTTAATCGCATGATAAATCGAGTTTTCTACTAAAGGCTGCAAGATGAGTTTGAGAACAAAAAGTTCTTTAGCCTCCTCCTGTACATCGATAACATAATCAAACTTATCCTCATATCTAGTCATCTGAATAATCAGATAACTTTTTATGTGCTCAATCTCTTCTGATACCTTTATACTTTCTTTTCCCTTACTCAACCCAATCCGAAAAAGTTTTGTCAACGCATCAATCACGTCCATAATGTCCTTTGCTTGATATTCCATGGCCATCCACTTAATGGTATCAAATGTGTTGTAAAGAAAATGAGGCTTAATTTGCTCTTGCAGAACCTTTAACTCTGCCTCACGCTTTCGTTTCTCTATCAAATTAATGAGATTGAGAAGGTTTTTAATCGATTCAATCATGCTATTAAAACTTTCTCCAAGCTGCTTAATTTCATCTTCATTTTTACTTTCAAATTTATTGTCCAAGTCTCCTTGTGCTGCCTTTTTCATTAGTGAGCTAAGTTGACTGAGAGGCCTTGTAATCGACGATGTGAAAAAAGCGGCCGCAAAAATTGCCAGAATCAACACAACCATTGCAATAATTCCAGCAGTCCATCTCATATCCTTTATAAAAGCAAGGGTTTCATTAATTGAGAAAACTCCAACAATCTTCCATCTAGTATATTCAGAGTAGTCATACATCACCTGGAAATCAGTATCTTGAATGTTTTTAATAAAACTTCCTGATTTTCTATTATTGAACCAAGAATCCTTTATACGATAAACGATTTTATTAACTGGGGTATACACTATACGAGACTGTTCATCTATAACGTATACAAATCCATGCGCACCAAAGCCCATGTTCCTGATTTCATTATTAATTGTATCAAGCTTCCAATCTATCAGAATAACTCCCAAAACTTCACCTGTTTTTTCATTTATGACCGCTTTGGTAACTGACAGCACTTCATCCGCGCTGTATTTTGGACTTGTGGTGAGGTTCCTGCCGATTGGCCTGCTTACCAAATGAATTACAGAAGGAGCATTAGCTGCTTGCTTATACCAACTCGCATTGGTTAGAGGATCCCTTGTCGTTCTGGACATTTCATTACTTATTAACAAGTCGGACTTGTTAACTATTAAAACCCCAGCAATCTCTGGGTGTGTATCCGTATACATTTTCATCTGCGTTTTTATTTTAGATTGCAGACCAGCAGCGGACTTTTGTACGAGCAAAAAATCGCTTACATTTTCGGTCCTGCTTAAATACTCTGTAATATTTTCTAATTCCTTAATATGTGACTCAATATTTTTTTTCACTTGCTCAATATCTTTCCTCGTATGATCATTCGCTTGCTGTTCAATCTGCTTTGAATATTGATGAGCCGGTAATGCTGTTGAGATGGTTATAGATAGTAAGATAATTGTTATAAATATACAAATAAGCTTAAAATATAAAGATTTGTTTCTAAAAAACCAATAAATGATCTATCCCTCCTGTTAATTTGAAGTAAAAAATTTATTTCCAATGATGAATACCCTTTCAAAAAGATGTTATCAGTGACATTTACTGGGCTTTCCCAACAGTTATACGCATTTTATCCCGATATATAGACTCTTGTTATGTATTATACAAAAATATTAAACAAAATAATATATTGATATTGTTAAAATTTTACTTATAATTTGTTTTGATAGGATTTCATTGGAGGAGCATGTACTTTGGCTCTTCTTTCCACTCTGTTATTTGATTAGTTACTGACAATATAGAAAAAATCCACACTTCATTTACGAATTTTGTGGATTTGTAACCTTTGAAAATATAAAATTATTCCCTAAATTAATAATTAGCATTTTTATTGCGCTAGGGAAAAAGAATCTCCAATCTTTTTCCCATTTTTATTAAAGAGTGACCTTTGGTTTTAGTTCTTAAGAGTTTTTTTCCAATCATCGGTGAATTTTTCTATGCCTTGATTTGTAAGAGGATGCTACGCGATTATTCATTTAATATCGACCCCAATATGTTATTAAAAGAAGAGGAGCTACCTTACTCACTGTTGAGACGAAGTGATGCGAGTAGATATACCCCTCCCTCCTTTCTATCTTTTAGTGGTTCAATTCATGAGGTTATTAATCTTTTTATTAAAAATGTTGACAAATTATTTGCTGGTTTAGTTTAAGAACAATGTTTCATAAACTAAAAAAACAAAAACCGTCAAGATAAATCTCGACGGTTTTAACACATTATTAATGTACTAAATTAATAAGCGGTCCAACCTGCATCCCCCGTTATAACTGTTCCATTAACAAAGCTTGATTCATCAGAAGCAAGAAAAAGAGCTATATTTGCAATTTCTTCTGGTTTACCTACACGTGGATTTATTCCTAATCCTGCTTGAATGCGCCCCATACCAAATTCGTTAACACCCGTTATGGATGAACTGATGTTTGTTTCAACTCCACCTGGCGCAATTGCGTTGCAACGAATACCTTTTGTTGCGTACATAAATCCAGTATTTTTTGTAAAACCAACAACAGCATGCTTAGATGCTGTATAAGCGGCTCCTGCTCTAGCTCCTTGAAGTCCACCAGCTGAAGCGACATTAATAATAACCCCATATTGTTTTTCTAAAAAGAAAGGTAAGGCTTTACGTGTTGCACGCATGACACTCGTAGTATTAATCGCAAAAACTCTCTCCCATTTCTCATCTTCTATTTCACCAGCAGGTTCAAAGTTATCCATTACTCCTGCATTATTGACTAAGATGTCTAATGTTCCAAAAGTATTAACTGCTGTGTTAATCAGATTTTGTATATCTTCTTCTTTCAAAACATTGGCCATAACCGCTATTGCTTCCCCACCATTAGACTTTATTTCATCTACTGTAATAGTTGCGGCGTCAATGTTGATATCAGAAACTACTACTTTTGCTCCTTCTTTCGCATAAAGAATCGCAATGGCTTTTCCCATCCCAGAAGCAGCACCGGTTACTACGGCAACCTTATTTTGAAGTCTCATATCAATTCCTCCAATTGTTTATAATTTTCTATTCTCTATTAAACTTCTCCATACAATGGATGTTGGTTAAGTTAGGTAGTTTCCAAGCTTCTTTGTGGTACCTTTCCCAAAGTTGCTTTGGGCTCTATTTCGGATGCTTGTTTAACCTTCTTGATAAAGAAGGAAAGAAGTAATCCGATGATGCCGATTCCGACGATGACAAGGTAGGCGTCATTAATCCCCTGTATGGTCGATTCCTTAATAAGCTGCCCTTGGGTCAAGCCCTTAGCAGCTGCAGTGGGAATCATATCCTGCAGATGTGATTTCGTTCTGTCCGACATAACGGTAACAAGAAGCAATGTACCGACAGCTCCCGCCACTTGCCGAATGGTATTGCTTATGGCTGTTCCGTGAGCACTTAACTTTTGTGGCAATTGATTCAAACCAGCGGTCTGTAAAGGCATCATCATCAAGGCCATCCCAATGCGACGCCCTGTTGACATCAGAACCAAAAAGGTATAGCTTGTCGAATCTGTCAAGTTGGTAAAGCCCATCGTTGTCAGAATGGTAATTATCATTCCGATAACCGTTAGCCATTTCGCGCCAAAGCGATCGAACAGCTTGCCGGTAACAGGCATAAGAAAGCCCATTACTAGCGCACCCGGTAGAAGAAGAAGACCGGATTCAATGGCTGTGTAACCACGGATATTCTGTAGGTAAAGCGGAAGCAGCATCATATCTGCGTACATCACCATCGTAACCGCGATATTGATAATGGTTGTTAAAGAGAACATATTATACTTGAATGCACGTAAGTCAAGCAGCGGATTTTGCGATTTCATCTGCTTCCATGAAAAGAGTGCAAGGGCCAAGATTCCAACACCCATCGTACTTAGTACCTCGATGTCTGACCATCCAAGGCTTCCAGCACGGCTGAAACCATAAAGCAAGGCTCCGAAACCAATGGTAGAGAGGGCGACACTTAGGATATCAAGTTTGGTCTTGATTGGATCGGATACATTTCGGAGATAAATGAATCCAAGTACAATAACAAGGACAGCAAATGGAATCATTCCGTAAAACATTGTTTCCCATTTGTAGTTTTCAATAATATAGCCGGCTATGGTAGGACCAATGGCTGGGGCGAAAATAATCGCAAGCCCGACCATCCCCATGGCTGCTCCTCGTTTGTTGGGAGGAAAGATGGTCAGAATGACATTCGTAAGCAGCGGCATGATGATTCCTGCACCAGCCGCCTGAATCATGCGTCCGGTCAATAATAAAGGAAATCCCGTTGCAATAGCAGAAACGATGGTCCCAGCTAGAAAGATAAACATGGACGCTTGAAAAAGCTGACGGGTGGTAAATCGCTGCATAAAGTAAGCGGTAATGGGAATCAAGACACCGTTTACCAGCATGTAACCTGTCGTTAACCACTGTGCTGTTGCAGCTGTGATTTTAAATTCAACCATTAATTCTGGCGTAGCGACGCTCATGAGTGTTTGGTTTAATGTTGCAATGAAAGCACCTAAGATCATAATGAACATAATAGGACCTTTTTTTATCGAATTTGTGACAGTTTTAGGTTTATTATTCAATTCTCTCCTATCCTTTCTAACTAGAATATAGACTTTTTTTACAATGTGTTTAATAATTAACATTGTATAAATTACATTATAATAAGATCGTTGGTTCTGACAACAGACAATTTCTTGAGAAGTGTAGATTAGTTATCATTCTTTTCAGTTTTGTTGTTAATGCTGAAAATAATAGACACAACTAAAATAATTGTAAATTTTCAAATGGGAAGGGTGATTAAACATGAAGGATACTGCAACTCCACGAGTAGATCCTCGTATACTTCGTACGCGCCAATTAATCAAGGACGCTTTTATAGATTTGCTGCAGGAGATGGAAATTAATAAAATAACGGTTAATCGGATTGCGGAACGCGCAACCATCAACCGTGTTACGTTTTATCTGCATTATCATGATATACAAGACTTGATGGAGAAAATGGCACAGGAAATGGCCGAGGATATTGAGTGCATTATGCTGAGTACGACAACAAACATGAAATCCGCTGAAGAAATTGATTCATTGAAGCTTGTGAACCTGCTTGAGCATATAGCCGAGAATGCTAAATTCTATAAAGTGGTTCTTAGTTCCACACGGACGCCAATCTTTACAGAGCGGTTATTAAAAATCCTTACGAAATCAATAACAGAGAGAATGGAGATAGACTCCTTGCTCGCTACTACCGATATCCAAAGGGATATTGCGATTTGGCATGGTTCTTCAGCTCTTATCGGCACGATCGTAGCTTGGTTGCGTAAGGACATGCCTTATACACCGCAATTTCTTGCTAAGCAGATGTATATGCTTTTTCATTTAAGTAAGGATGATAGGAAATCAACATAAAAAAGCGATTATACCAGTTTGGCCTTTTTGGAAGTTGTTAACTAACTGTGCTTTTCCTATGCAAGCAAAAAATCCCCTTTTGACAAATTCCGGGGATTTTTTGTTCGTATAAACCGAATGGTTGCCTTCCTATTTTCAAACCTTATTATCAATTAGCCTTTCCAAATTATTCAACATCTGTAGGTGAATTTATTTTATCTTTATATTTGTCTACAAAAAGGTAACCACCGCTATTGACTACAGCATAATAAATTTCTTCTATTCGTAAATTTCTTCTTTTGAATTCAGCTTCAATCCACTCACGGTTATAGATGCCGGAAGCGTTCTTTTCGATGATTTTCCCGTCCATAATTAGTTCAACTGGCAGCGACTCTGATGAATTGGGCAAATTTAAATCTTTTTTTATTACATTTTGAAACGGTATCTTTTTTAGAATGGATAATTCCCCGCTCACTTCTAGTAATGCGTATTCCACTTCAAATATATTAAAGATTTCCTTTTCCCTTAAAAGCTGATTAAGGTCGTCAATCGAGAACTTTACCTTTTTCATATTATTGTCTAGTAATTTTCCTTTTTCTATTAGTAGGGTTGGTCTACCAGATAACCATTTTCTAAAACTTCGATTCCTAGAAGATAACACCATGAACAAATAAAACATTAAAACTAATACAAGAAATGAAATTAGAATTTCTTTGAACTTTAAATTCGTATCAAACCCCATGTTCGCTATAAAGGAACCAATTGTAACGGATAAGGCAAAGCTATAGTGGTTTTTATGAGAGTTAATATGCTTTCCAATAACCAAAGTAACAAGTATTAAAAGCAAAAAGCTGACACCTGTTCTCAGAATGGGTATAAGTGTATCTTCCATTTAAATCTCCTGTTTACTGATATTGTTTAACCATCTTGTACCCTTTTAATTAATTTATCTTTCCAATAAGCTAAATTATTTATCCATCTATTCCAGATTTCATTAGGCTTCAATTATAGGCATATATAGGAAAAAGCCTCATGAGTGAAAATTCACCGTGAGGCTTTATTATAGAGTTATTGTGAGTAACAATTAATTTATTGTGGGAACTTACGTCTCCAACCTTTTTGAGAATTTCTATTTTATGTTTCTCGCCCTGGTATCATTCCATCAACCTTCGCTGGTATTGCTTACCTTTTCTCTGGATAAAGCCTTTTTAAACTGTTCGATTAGAATAGGAACGATTTCAAAGGCATCGCCTACAATTCCATAATGACAGGTCTGAAAAATGGGGGCCTCTTTGTCCTTATTAATGGCAATAATTAAACCGGAATTTTTCATTCCCACAATATGTTGAATCGCACCGGAAATTCCAATTGCAAAATAAATTTTTGGCGTTACCGTCACACCGGTTTGCCCTACTTGATGAGCGTGGTCGATCCAACCCGCTTCCACCACATCCCTGCTGGCACCAACCGCTCCTCCAAGAGTCTCCGCCAATTGGTGTATTAACTGAAATCCCTCGAAGCTCCCTAATCCTTTTCCGCCTGCAACAATGATGTCCGCTTCGTCGATTCTTACTTTCTTTACAGTTTCCTTTACAATTTCCAAGACTTTTGTCCGAATATCTTCTTCTTTTAGGGATATTGTTTCTTCAACCATCTTGCCTGTTCTCCCTGATTGAGGGGTCAGCGCTTTCATGACTTTGGCGCGTACTGTCGCCATTTGGGGCCGATATTTTTTACATAAAATGGTCGCCATAATATTTCCGCCAAAAGCCGGCCTGCTCGCTAATAGTAACCCTGTTTCCTCTTCAACATCCAGCTCCGTCGTATCCGCCGTTAAACCTGTCGGCATATCGGTGGCTACCGCACTTGCCAGGTCCTTTCCTGTTGAGGTGGCACCGTAGAGGATAATTTCTGGTTTATATTTTTCCGTGCATTCCAACAGCGCCTTCATGTAGGATTCGGTCCTGTAATGTTTAAAGATGGGTTGATCATATACAAACACTGTATCTGCACCGTATTCAAAAACGGTCTTCGTTAAATGTTTAACATTTTCTCCTATTAGAATACCGGCCAATTCCACTCCCCGTTTGTCTGCCAACTTTCTGCCGGCACCCAATAGTTCAAGGGATACGGAAGCAACCACTCCATCTTTTTGTTCAATGAACACCCAAACACCTTTATAATCTTGGAAATCCAATTACATTTCCTCCTTTGATTCAAACAATTCTTTCTTTTCAAGCATGACAGAGACCAGCTGCTCTACTTGTGCCATTGGGTTGCCTTCAAGGAACGTTCCACCTGCCGGCTTTTGTGGAGCCCAAACTTTGGAGACAATCGTAGGAGATCCCTTCAAACCAAGCTGCTTCACATCAACCTCTTCCAGGTCATCAACAGACCAGATATGAGGTTTATACCTGGCAGCTTTTATCATGTTTGGAAACGGAGAATACGGCACTTCATTGATTGTTTTTTCAACGGAAAACAAACACGGCAATGTGGATCGGACGACTTCATAACCGTCCTCCAACTTGCGATGGACAATGGCATATCCATCTTCTTGATTAATTTCCACTACTTTGTTCACAGAAGTCAGCGGTGGAATATCGAGCCTTCGTGCAATTCCGGGTCCAACTTGCCCGGTATCTCCATCAATGGACATTTTTCCGCAAATGATCAAATCTACGGGCTGTTGTTTTCCTATCTTTTCAATCGCCTTTGTCACAGCATAGCTCGTTGCCAATGTATCCGCTCCCGCAAACCGGCGGTCCGTGATTAAATAGCCCTCATCGGCGCCTATTTCAATACACTTTTTAATTGCGGTAACCGCTGGAGGCGGCCCCATTGTAACAACAGATACGATTCCCCCATACCTATTCTTTAGACGAACCGCCTCTTCAACAGCATGGGCATCATACGGGTTCAATATCGCAGGCGCCGTCCTGCGATCCATCGTGTTTGTTTTTGGGTTCATCTTGATAATTTTGGTGTCAGGTACTTGCTTGATACAGGCTACAATATGCAGCATTTTACCCCTCCCTTTTATTTAAAAAAGAACATGGTTCCTTTACTTACCTCAATATGAAACTTTTCGGCTGAAAGCCTTTTTACGCCCGTTTACATTTACTTTATTAAAAGAGATGTCCTAACATTCGAATTTTCTAATAAATATCTATGTAAATCTTGCCAATGAAAGGCCAAACTAAGAAAAAAACCGCACGAGTGGAGGAATCACAGTGCGGTTATGGGGTTCAGAGACCACCATTTCTCATTTAGGTTTTATCATGCATTTGCCATTAACTGAATAATAAATATTTTACACTTTCTCCTGATGACTCTTCTATTCTATATAAAGCTTTCATTAATTATTAAATCCCCTTCATCCCTTCCGATTTTCCTGTCATCGAGCCGAAAGCCACTTATCCCAGATTTTAGCAAACACCCCAGTCAAGACCAGTGAAACATGTCCACCTTCATAAACCTCATAGGTTTTATCCTTACTTGAAACAAGGTTCATCACCGGAAGACTTTGCTTCTCTAATATAAGTGTGTCACGTGAGCAAGAGAAGACGAAATGCGGGCAGTTAATATTCTTTAAATCTACCTTTCTTAAGAATCACCAATTCTCCCTTTAAGAGTTTGTTTTCTTTATAGAGATCATTAAACATCTGTTTGAATGCAGCACCTGCAAACGAAGCAGTGTCCTTCGTCCACTTATCCATGCGGCGCCACTGAATTATATGAACGAACAAGGGACGTCTATCAGAAAATAAACCATAAAAAAGTACAGCGTATCATGCAAGAACTAGGATTAAAATGTCTTGTCCGTATGAAAAAATATCGCTCTTACAAAGGAAAGGTTGGGAAGATTGCCCCTAATCTTTTAGATCGCAATTTCCAAGATGAAAAACCAAATGTGAATGGGTTACAGCTATTTCGGAGTTTAAATTATTGGGAGAGAAGCTATATTTATCGCCGATGTTGGATTTATTTAACGGGGAAATCATTACATATACAATTGGTTCAAGACCAACCTATTCGCTTGTTTCAACAATGTTAGATCAAGCTTTTGAACGTTTAACAGACGAGGATAAACTCCTTATTCATTCTGATCAAGGCTGGCATTATCAAATGAAACAATCCCGTCATGCCCTCTGTAAACTTGGCATTACACAAAGTATGTCACGCAAAGGGAACTGTTACGATAACGCCGTTATGGAAAATTTCTTTGGCGTTATGAAATCCGAATTTCTTTATCTAAAAGAATTTGAGAGTGTGGAACACTTTAAGCAAGAACTAGAAAAGTATATAAAATACTAAAATCACAAACGAATCAAGGCAAAATTAAAAGGCATGAGCCCAGTTCAATACCGAGCTCATGCCCAACAAGCTGCCTAACGAAATAATGTGTCTAACTTTACGGGGTCACTTCACACCTTCCATTAATCAGGAATGAGAGTCGGCCTTTTTTATCCTACCTTTTTGTTAATCACCATAGCTTTGTATCAAATTAGCGATATGTGCATAAGCTCCTCCTGCAAGTAATGCTGAAGTAACCATTACTGCTTCTGCAAGCTCTTCATTTGTACATCCAAGCTTCATGGCATTTTTCGAATGGACATCTATACAATATGGGCATTGCGTAGCATGAGCAACTGCCACAGCAATAATCTCTTTAAACTTTCCACTCAAATTGCCTTTCTTCATTGCTGTTCTACTAAACGTTGAATAACCTTTAAAGCCTTCAGGAGCAAATTTATTTAATTTACCAAGGTTTTTTAGATTTGAACGTCTATAAAGTGAATCCTCTGCTTCTGGCATCCATCGCATTATGTATATGAGTACTATGGGTTACTACCCCACCTGCTTCTACTCCTGCTACAACAAAGATCGCTTCTACTAATTCTTCAAGTAATGCTCCTTCAGCTTTTGCACGTCGTGTATATAAATCAATACAATAAGGGCATTCCGTTACATGGGCAATTGCAACCGCTATGATTTCTTTTTCCTTTTTACTCAGTGCACCATCTGTCATGACCGCCGTATTAAAATCCGAAAAAGCTTCAAGCTGTTCTGGTGCTAATTCTTTAAGTTTACTAAGATTTTTTAAATCTCCTTTTTCATATAAATTGTTTGTCATTGTAGACATCCTTTCTTTCTAATAAAAATAAAGGAGCTTGTAAATCCCATCAGACTTTTTAAATTTACTCAACTTAATAGAGTTAATCATTAAGTCGGATAGACAGTTTTATGATCAGCAAGGATCACCAATTGTTTTTCATTAGGTTGAAAATTAATTTGTGAATCAGAGGAGTAATACCAAGTCTTTTCATTTTCCTTTGCTTCAAATATATTTAACTCATCCTGAAAATCTAAAACAGTCGAAGCAGTTTCTTCATCAACAGATAAGGAGATCAGCCAACGATCGTCTTGCTTTTCAATACGGTAATTAGTAGTTTGACAAAGCAATCGGCTGCCTATAGAGTGACGAATCATTAACATTAAAATTCACCCCCAGGTAAATCAATTAATAAAAAGAAACTATCTTGATTTGCCTGAATCGTAATTTCATGGATGTCTGTGATCCGAGCCGCATCCTGGGATTGTAAAATGGAATCCTTATTAATTGAAATTTCTCCTTCTATAGTAAAGATGTAAATCTTCCTGCCTTCTTCCTGTTGAAAGTTCAATGTCATATTACCATCCAACTTTGATAAATAAAGGGTTAAATCTTGATGAATTCCTGCCACCCGCTCGGAGGCAGTATGGGATATTACAGGTAATAAGTTATTTTGTAATTGTTCAACGTCATATGAGATATCTTCATAGGATGGAGTTAACTTTTTTTCATTTGGTGAAAACCATAGCTGTAAAAATCGGACTTCTTCATCATTGGAAGCATTGAATTCAGAATGAAGCACTCCCGTTCCAGCACTTATTCGCTGTATATTTCCATAGCTGATAATTCCAGAGTTCCCCAAGTTGTCTTCATGTTTTAGCTGCCCCTTTAATACGATAGAAACAATTTCCGCTTCCCGATGCGGATGAATTCCAAAGCCGCGATCACCTTGGACAATGTCGTCGTTAAAGACACGCAGTGGACCAAATCGGATATTGGAAGTGTCATAATACTCACCAAAAGAAAAACTTAAATTACTCGCCAGCCATTCATTTTTTACTGTGTATCGTGTACCTGCAGGATAAATTTGAATCATTTCTGTCACTCCTTTTCTGAATTTCTTAGTCATGAATATCGAGCTTTATTTCTTTCATTCAAAACAAAAAGTTGGAATATATAACAGGATTTCTTCTGCTATACGCTCCAACTATTTCTTTCCTGAATTTCCTTATGCTTGATATTTTTTAATCAGATCAACAAACTCCATTTGTTCTGAAAAGTCTTTATACATGCCTACAGCAAAACCTTTGAATTCGCTCTAAAAACTTATGCACTCTTTACCTTATCTAATTTTTTTAATAATCCAACGAAACCTCTTATAGTAAACAAAGTAAAATTTACACTGGTAAAGGTATGAAATATTGTCCATTTTTCCCATTTGAATAACTTGGAATTCTTTTCAAAGTACCATTGACCGATACTCATGGGAACACTAAAAAGTAAACTTTTAAAAAGTATTTTGCCTAAATGATCGTTATAAGTTAGTTTCACCCATATAACACTTAAAAGCGGGAAAAACAATAGGTCATAAATGATGTTTGTCTTAAAAATTTTTGGAAAGGGACGTACTGGATATTCAAGTCTTTTGGTACCAACCACAAAAACATCAATTAGAGTTGCAATGACTCCTTTTGAGAAAAAAATAACAAGATTCTCTCGCATTTTAGATCCTTTAAATAAAAATGGGAAGGAGACCACACACAAAGCAGTAAGTAAATTCAACAGTTTCTTTTCCATAAAAACATCCTCCGATGTGAATCAAAATTTGATATGCTCCCGCCTTACAATGTTCTGTAAAACCCCATCAAATCAAGCAGGGTAAAAATAATTTCCTACCTATTATTTCCTTTGGTAGTATTTACTATTCCTTCGAGTATAAAAGTATTTTCTAAGTAATAAAAAAACTAATCGAAAGGTTCCGATTAGCTTTTTAAATTGAATAATATTTAATTGGTTCGCCTTTTTTACCCACTCTGCAACAGTAACTGTACGTTTCGCTTGGTGTTTAACAGCCGCCTGAACATCTTCAATCATTTTTCCATCTTGACCAACAGTAACACATGTTCCATATGGGTTTCTTCCTGCTCCAAATATTCAATATTAAGCAGCTTTTTTTAACTCAATTGAATCCTTTTGAAAAATCATGCCACTAACTGATAATAGCTTGCTTCCATTGAATGCAAGATAAACTGCCATTGCTAAAAATGCTAAATCCAACTCATATCCTGCCATTTGACCATTTCCTAATAAACCAACAGAAAGTTTTACTTTTAGTATTGCCCCAATCATTAATAGTCCCAACAAAGCGGAGACTAGTCTTGTAGCCAATCCAATGATTAATGCGACGCCGCCAACGATTTCAACGAGTGCAACGCCATATGCCATAAATCCCGGCAACCCGATACTTTCAAACCAACCTACAATATTTTCAATTCCACCTTGAAACTTTACGATTCCATGTATTAAAAATAATGCCCCTAATGTTACTCGTAATATCAGTGCTCCGATTTCGTTTTTTACCAACATTTTTTTCTCCTCCATAAAATTATTATTTGATTATACCTTTTTGATACCATTGAGCTGAGGCTTCAACTTCTTGAGAGGTTAATTGATGACCTCTATTCTCCCAATGAATTTCTACATTCGCATTTGCCTTTTCTAATAAAGATTGTAATTCAGCAGATTCTAATGGCGAGCAGATAGGATCATTGGTACCAGCTGCAATAAATACTGATTTCCCTGTTAAATCAGGTAGTTCAATTCCTTTTCGCGGCACCATGGGATGATGAAGAATCGCACCCTTTAAAGCATTTTGATGGTGAAATAATAAACTCGCAGCAATATTAGCTCCATTTGAGTAACCTATCGCAAGAATATTATCTCGATCAAAATCATACTTTTCGGAGGCCTCATCTAGAAACTCGTTTAACTCTTTTGTTCGAAAAATAAGATCTTCCTCATCAAATACCCCTTCTGCTAATCTGCGAAAAAATCGAGGCATTCTATTTTCTAATACATTCCCACGAACGCTTAGTACATTTGCCTCAACATCAATCATTCCTGCAAGTGGCAGCAGGTCTAATTCATTGCCTCCTGTACCATGAAGCAATAACAACGTGGGTTTTGTTTGATTTTGCCCCTTATTGAATATATGTTTCATTATTTATCTCCCTCCAGAACTCGAACCTCTACAGGCGGTAAGATTTCTTCTAATTCTTCTCTTTTTGACTCTAGCCAAGATGGCAACATAAGTTTTTCCCCAAGTTCAGCGACTGGTTCATCCACTGAAAAGCCTGGTGGGTCGGTAGCTATTTCGAAGAGGATACCCCCTTCTTCATGAAAATACACTGCTTTGAAATAGTTTCGATCTCGAATTTCTGTTGGATAGTATCCTTTGTCTTGAAGAAGAGATCTCCATCTGAGTAAATCCTCTTCATCCTTTGCTCTCCATGCTATATGATGAACTGTTCCTGCTCCCATCAGTCCCCTGACTGATGGGTTTAACTGAATATCAATCGTATTTCCAAAATGTCCTTCAGATTTAAATCTTAGGAATTCATTTTCCTGCCCAATACATTCCATTCCTAAAGTATTTTCCAGCACTTCCGTCGTTTTATGTGGCTGTGCAGAAAACAGAACAGCGCCGCCAAACCCTCTTATCGCATTCTCAGCTTGAATTCCCCCAAAGTTCCAAGTATTTATTGGACCTTCATCTCTTTCTATCAGTTCAAGCTGGAGTCCGTCTGGATCGTTAAATTTCAAATATTTCTCACCAAAGCGATTGGCTGAAGTAAATTCAATTCTGAATTGTTGGAAACGCTTCTCCCAGAATTTTATTGTACCTGTTGGAATAATGTAGCTAGTGACTCCAACCTGACCTGTACCAATTCGACCTTTTAGCTGTTTTGCCCATGGGAAAAACGTAATTACTGTTCCTGGTTCTCCTGTTTCATTCCCAAAATAAAGATGATACACTTCTGGACGATCAAAATTGATTGTTTTTTTAACAAGCCTTAACCCAAGTACACCTGCATAAAAGTCAATATTCCTTTGTGCATCGTTTACCATCGCTGATATATGATGAATGCCTGCTGTTTTCTGCATTTTTTACTCTCCACTTCATAAATGGGATTTTAAGAAGTTATTTAGGCCTTTCTATTTCAAAAATCTCACCGATTTTGGCGTAATTATTCCCTGCTAATCGACTTACCGCAGCTAAACCTCTAGCATCAATTCTTCCATTTTCATAAATTTCATCTTCAATATGAAATTGAACCACTCTTCCTATAATAAAATCACATCCAGGACTATCCGAACTTCCCAATTCTAAAGAATGCTCTAATGAACATTCCATTCGAATTTTTGCTTCTTTCACACCTGGTACCGAAATTTTTACACTATCCACTGAAGTCAAGTTTGCTAACTTAACTTCACTTTGATCAGAAGGAAGACTTGCAGCCGTCTTATTTATTTTTTCAACATTATGTTCGTCAACAATATGGACCACAAATTGCTTGGAGTCGATGATGTTTCTGGCTGTATCCTTTTGACTCCCCTCTGAACGTTGAATAGATAATGAAATCATCGGCGGATTGGATGAGACGATATTAAAATAACTAAATGGTGCACCATTTAAAACGCCATCTTTTGAAATGGTTGTCACGAAAGCAATCGGTCTAGGTATGATGCTTCCTATTAGAAACTTATAATTTTCTCTTTCAGACATTAAGGCTGGATCAATTGAAAGCAAAGAAATCATTCCTTTTCGTATAATCAGTCTAGTTCTCTTACTTCAAATGGAAGTAATCTGCGTTCAATTTGTTCTCTTTTGGGTTCATACTGTGCAGGCAACATCAATTTTTCTCCCATGGTTTCTTGTGACTCATCATGAGCGAAGCCTGGAGGATCTGTTGCAATTTCAAATAAGATTTCTCCGTGTTCTCTGAAATAAATGGCATTAAAATAGTTTCGATCTTGTACTGGAGTTACGCCATATCCATTTCCTGCAACATACTTTTGCCATTCCAATTGATCCTGGTCATCACTAGCCCGCCAAGCGATGTGATGTACGGTCCCCACACCCATTCTTCCTCGTCCAATCGGAGTAAATTTCAGGTCAATGACATTTCCGATCTCAGCTGAAGAACGATAACGGGCGAAATCTCCTTCTTTACCTACGAATTCAAGTCCCATAACATTTTCTAACAAATCTGCCGTTTTATTGGGCTGTGTTGATAATAGAGTAGCTCCGCCAAACCCTTTGATGGCAACCTCTGGAGTTACCCCGCTAAAGTTCCAATTATTAACTTCTCCTTCTTCTCTTTCAACAATTTCAAGGTGAAGGCCATGTGGATCATCAAATTCCAAATATTCCTCACCGAATCTTTCCATTTTAGTAAAAGAGACTTTGAACTTTTCTAATCTGTTTTCCCAAAATTTCAATGCACCTTTAGGAACAACATATGAAGTAACTCCTACTTGACCATCACCAATGGTTCCTTGATGAGCCCCTGCCCATGGGAAAAATGTGATGATTGTTCCAGGTTTTCCTCCTTCATCACCGAAATAAAGGTGATACGTGCCAGGATCATCAAAGTTTACCGTTTGTTTCACTAGGCGTAATCCTAAAACACCTGCATAAAAATCAACATTCTCCTGTGGATGTCCTACAATTGCAGTGATATGATGAATACCCATTGTTTTCTTACTCATTTTGAAACACTCCTTTTTAATGTATAATGCCTAAAATGGATTAAATTATTGATAATAATTATAAATCAAGATTCTCTAATTCGAGATATTTTAAAATAAAAAAGCATCCAATGCATATTTTCCAGGTCCAATTAATGCTAGACCAATTACTACCGCTATCAACGTCAAATTATATTCGTATCCATTTTGTGTTGCCCAATATCCATTAGGAGCATGAACCTTTACAATTGCCATTACCATTGTAGCTGCAATCATGATCCCTGCAAGGGGAGTAAGAAGTCCTAATGTAAACATTAATCCCCCAATTAATTCTGCTAATCCTGCCATGAGGGCCAACATCACACCTGGTTTCAAACCGAGCGACTCCATCCAGCCTCCTGTACCCTTTAAGCCATAACCACCAAACCAGCCAAATAATTTCTGTGCGCCGTGAGCCATGAATGACACACCAACGACTAACCTTATAATTAATAATCCAATACTCATCATTTTATTTTCCTCCTATTTTCACTTATCTCGACTTCGAGATATTAATTTAAAAAATTTATTATTACACTTTGTTACTAACTTTCTTTAAACAATGGACCATCAACTCGGACTCATCATCTGTTAAATCTTCAAAAATAGAATTAATCATATCTTGATACTTCGGCATGATGTTTTCCATCATTTCCATTCCTTCAGCTGTTAAGGTTACATGAATAACCCGCCGGTCTTCTCTACAGTCATTCCTTTTTATGATTCCTTTTTGTTCAAGTTTATCAATAACATACGTCATCGAGCCGCTAGAGGTCAGGATTCTATTTCCAATCTGCTGAATTGTTTGTTTCCCTTTGTAGAAAAGTACCTCTAAAACAGAAAACTCGGTAATACTAAGATTATTTTTGGACATTTCGTCTCTTATTCGTTCCTGAATGCCCTTTGAGGTTTGCATTAGTAGCAAAAATGGATGGTTAGTACATTTCCTTTCCATATTCACACCTCCTAGTTAAATATCCTTAATTAATATATCTCGAATTCGAGATATTGTCAATACTTGTTTATAATTTAATCTATAACTGTTTTTCTCCAAATAACCCCAGCCGAATCACGGACTTTATAGAGCGTCTTCAATAAAGCTATGGACTTCATCAAGTTGGAATACACGCATTTTACGTGGCAAGAAACACCGTAACTCTTCTTCATTAAACCCTACTTGTAATCTTTTTTCATCAAGGATTAATGGTTTTCTTAATAGCCCAGGATTCTCTTCAATAAGCGTATACAATTCTCGGAGTAAAAGAGAGTCGATATTAATATTTAGCTTCTGGAAAGCTTTTGACTTAGTTGAGATAATTTCATCGGTGCCATCCTCTGTGAAGTGAAGGATATTCTTAATCTCATCTACTGTAAGCTTTTCAGAAAGGATGTTTCTTTCTTTGTAAGGAATTTGATTCACCTCAAACCACGCCTTTGCTCTTCGACATGAAATACAACTTGGTGTAATAAATAAAGTTACCACTTTAACACCCCCTTAATGTTTAGTTAGTCAGTTCGACATATATTAATTAGCTTCTTATCTTATCTTGAATTTAAATATCTTGAATTAGAGATACTTAAATTATAAATCATCTTCCTCATTTGTCAACAACAAATATTAAAAATGCATTTTAACCTTCCAAATGCTATCCCCTGGCTGCATATTCCAATAAAATCTCATGCAACTTTAATTGATTTATTCTGTCATGTCTACTATAATGTATTTGGGTTACTTAAAGTATCCATGTTACTTTAAGTATAAAAATTTTTTGAAGTGAGGTAATTAAAATGAATATGTTAGAATCAAAAGTAATTACAACTAGATTAGAAAAAGAAATTTATATAGATGAAAAAGCAAATATTAACATTAGCGGGTTTCGTTCTTTTGATAAGAACACTCCCTTTTATGAATTTATGATTGGACTGGATCTAATTCGGATTAGGGATAATGAATATTATGGAACTAAAAAAAGCTACGTTAGTATAAGAATATCGGAAGATTTACAATCTCTTTTCGTATTAGAGCCTGATGTCGAAAGTATTTTTGCCATCAAAAATAAACAAGAAAAAGAAGCAGCTATTGAATTAATTCATTATTTATTGGTTGATTCACAAACTTTTAAACAATTGGTCTCAGAAATGATCAATAACCTAAAAAAATTAAATGTCGTTACTGGATTTGAAATCAAGGAAGTAAAGGCTAAACTGGCTGTGCTAGAGAGATTATTAAATGTCATTGATGAAGATATAAAATTCATGATTAGAATGGAAAATATAGCTTAGAATTGATAGGGAGAGAAGCCTCATAAATGGCTTCACTCCCTTTTTTTGTATGGTCACTTACAAAAAAATTATAAACACCCTTATCTATGACAAGGGTGCTAACAAAAGTTTATTTAGAAATCCGGTTTTGTAACTCTTCTCTTTCTGCTTCATATCCTGGCTTTCCAAGGAGTGCAAACATGTTCTTTTTATAAGCTTCAACACCTGGCTGATCAAAAGGATTTACCCCCATTAATAATCCGCTGATTCCACAAGCTTTCTCAAAGAAATAAACCATTTCCACGAAGGTATATTCATTTAATTGATCCAGCTCGACAGATAGGTTAGGAACTCCTCCATCGACATGGGCTAATACTGTACCTTGTGCTGCATTCTTGTTAACATAGTCCATTGTTTTCCCAGCTAGATAATTCAATCCATCCTGATCGGTCTCTTCTTTCCCAAGAGTGATATCTAGTTTAGGTTCTTTTACAGATACAACTGTCTCAATAAGGTCTCGGCGCCCTTCTTGGACATATTGTCCCATCGAATGAAGATCCGTGGTGAAATCGACAGAAGCAGGATAGAGACCTTTTTGGTCTTTACCTTCACTTTCACCAAATAACTGTTTCCACCATTCTGATACATAATGAAGAGATGGTTCAAAGTTTACCAAAAGTTCAATTGATTTTCCTTTACGATAAAGAGCATTTCTAACTGCAGCATATTGATAACTTTGGTTTTCTGCCAAGTTAGGATTACTATACTTTTCCGCAGCAGCTGCTGCATCATTTTATCAATATCTAAGCCTGCAGTTGCGATTAGTAATAATCCTACTGCGGTTAACACAGAGTATCTACCGCCAACATCATCAGGTATGACAAAGGTTTCATAGCCTTCTTCATCGGCAAGTGTTTTTAAAGCTCCTTTAGCACGATCCGTTGTGGCATAAATACGTTTTTTCGCTTCTGCTTTACCATACTTTTTCTCCAAATAATCCCGGAAAATTTTTAATTTAAATAATGTGTAGGGCGTTATTTCCAAGCCTAGCAAGGACTTTAATCGTAATATTCTTATCGCGCCATTTAAGGTTTGCAGTATCGATAAAAAATTTTATAATATATTCCTCCGATTTTTATTAAATAATGTTTTTAGTTTTTTTCGACAGTATGTCCGCCAAATTCATTTCTTAGTGCGGCTACAACTTTTCCTGTAAAGGTATCATCTTCAAGGGAGCGATATCGCATTAATAATGACATGGCAATGACTGGTGTTGCTGTTTTAAGGTCTAATGCTGCCTCTACTGTCCATTTCCCTTCACCTGAGGAATGCATAATCCCTTTAATTTCATCCAAATTTGGATATTTTGAGAATGCATTTTCTGTTAATTCCATCAGCCATGAACGAATAACGGAACCATTATTCCAAACTCTTGCGACCTTTTCGTAATCAAAATCAAATTCACTTTTTTCCAGGACCTCAAAGCCTTCTCCAATGGCAGCCATCATGGCATATTCAATTCCATTATGAACCATCTTTAAGAAATGCCCGCTGCCTGCTTTGCCTGCATATAAGAAACCATTCTCTACAGCTGTATCTTTGAAAAGGGGTTGGACCACTTCCCAAGCTTCAGGATCCCCGCCAATCATATAACAAGCTCCATTTCGAGCCCCTTCCATACCGCCTGAAGTACCCGCATCCATAAATCTCACGCCTATTTCCTTTAATTCATTGTAGCGTTCAATCGATTCCTTATAGTGAGAATTACCTGCTTCAACGACAATATCTCCTTTTTCCAAATAGGGTAAAATTTCACCGATAACGGAATCAACCACTGCATGCGGGACCATAATCCATACAATTCTTGGATGATCCAAGGACTGTATGAGTTCTTTATAACTTGAAACACCAGTTGCTCCATATTGCTTCATATTTTCTACTGCACTTGGATTAACATCAAATGCTACCACTTCGTGATGGTGATCCATTAAATTTCGCCCTAAGTTTAATCCCATTTTTCCTAAACCAATAAGTCCTACCTTCATTATGTTCTCCTCCAATGTTGTAAATAATATGTTTAATTTCCTTAATTTAACGGCCTTCTACTTAGAAGGATTTAAGACATTTTTCTCAATACGTACTACATCATCAGTTGTAAAACTTCTGGATATGCCTGGTGACATCGTTTTTATTTCCTCCAAGCTATTCTTAGTTGAGTAGTACCTTTTCCTTGCTTTCTTGAAGTTTTTCATCCAGCCACCATTTAAAGCCATTTTCCAAGAGCAAGGAATCAGAAGCAGCGGGACCGTAGGAACCTGACTGATATTCATGAAGCGGTACTAGGTTATTCTCAAATACATTAAGAATCGGCTGTACCCATTCCCATGACAATTCAACTTCTTTCCAATGAGCAAAGAAGGTAGAATCCCCGTTAAAAGAATCATATATTAGTCTTTCGTACGCTTCAGGCACTCCTAATCCTATTTGATCATTAGAAAAATTAATCCTAATTGGGGTAACCTTTCCATTATTCAATGGGTTTTTGCAGTTTATTTGTAAGGAAATATTTTCATTAGGATTGATCTCAATAATTAATAAGTTAGGATTAATTTGATTAATTTGATTATTTTTATATTGTTGGTTTTCCTTATTTTCAAATTCAATTACAATCCGGGTTGATTTTTCCTTCATTCTTTTTCCTGTACGGATGTAAAAGGGAACCCCAGTCCATGATGGATGATCGATCCACAAACGGGCAGCAACAAATGTATCTGTCTTGGAATAAGGATTTACCCCTGGCTCTTCTAAGTAGCTTGGAACTTTTTGACTGTTTACCTCTCCTGAAATGTATTGGCCGCGGACAATATCGTATTGAACATCTTTTTCTTTTAAGGGACGAAGAGACTCCATGACCATCCGCTTCTCATGTCTAATTTCTGCTGCATTAATTTTTTTAGGCATATCCATAGCTGTCATCATTAGAATTTGCAGCATGTGGTTTTGAACCATGTCACGAATTGCACCAGCTTGATCGTAATAACCCGCTCTTTTCTCTACCCCAACCGTTTCACTCGCTGTAATTTGGACATTTGCAATATGTTCTTTATTCCAAACCGTCTGTAGAATGGGGTTGGCATATACTAAGGCTTCAAGGTTTTGAACCATCGGTTTTCCTAAGTAATGGTCGATTCGGTAGATTTCTTCTTCCTCAAAGGTACGACTTAGTTGTTCATTCAAGTCACGTGCAGATTGAAGATCATGGCCAAATGGCTTTTCAATGATCAACCGTTTCCAGCCCGTTGTCTGACCAAGTCCACTACTATTTATGTTCAAGGCAATCGTTTCAAAAAAATCTGGAGCAACCGAAAGATAAAACATGCGATTTCCTTCCAAATGTAGTTGCTTTTCACGCTGCTGCACTAACTGAAGTAATGTTTGATAATCTTCTTCACAATTTACATCCAATGTACTGTAGCGGAAGTAATCTAAAAATTCCCCCATATTAGCAGACTCATGTTCTAGGCGTCGTGAAAAATTCAAGATAGAATCTTTCACTTTTTCTTGAAAATCAGTTTGAGAAAGTTCCCCTCGTCCGAGTCCAATAATTGAAATGGACTTCGGTAATTTTTGATCAACATATAAATTGTATAGAGCAGGGAAAATTTTTCTCTTTGCTAAATCCCCTGTTGCTCCAAATAAGACAAAGGTCATTGATTCCATCATGCTTCCCCCATGTTCGTATCTATTTTCTCTTATATCAATCTTCGGACTTTCGTTACAAGTTTTTTATCAATAATAGTAATAACAGCATCAGCAAGTCCAACAAATAATCCATTATCAACCACACCAGGTATAAGGTTCAGATTTTTCTCTAATTCTTTTGGAAGCTTAATCTCTTGAAAACTGCTGTCTATAATATAGTTACCGTTATCGGTAAGAAAAGGATTCCCATCCTTTTCCCGCAGCTTTGGATTGCCTCCAAGCTCACGAATGTACTTCATGGTCATCTCATATCCAAATGGGACCACTTCTATCGGCAGTGGAAAAGTTCCTAATGTATCTACATTTTTATGGGAGTCTGTAACGACAATAAGAGTTTTAGCAGCTTTCGCGATTATTTTCTCTCTTAAAAGGGCTCCGCCTCCTCCTTTAATAAGGTCTAAATCTCGATTCACTTCATCCGCACCATCTATGGCTAGATCAATATGATCAATTTCGTTTAATGAAACAAGTGGGATTCCTACATCTATTGCTAATTTTTCCGTTTGTTTGGACGTAGGTATTCCTTTAATAGAAAATCCTTGTTGAACTAATTTCCCAAGCTTAGAAATGGTATAAAATACAGTGGAGCCAGTTCCAAGTCCAACCACCATTCCTTCTTTCACATAATCTACAGCTTTTTCTCCGACTTCTTTTTTTTCATTCAAGGCCATTTGCCCCTTTCACTTAAAGATCTGGAGATTCATTTTTTAATTTAACCATTGTTTCTTAATTTGCTCTTGTGCAAAATGCAAAATTTGTTCTTCTGGTGTGTCCTTTTTAACTATTACATTCGTTAAATAATATTTTCCTTTATAATTTAATTTCACAGTCACTTCTATCATTTGTTTCACCCCTATCCATTTTTCAATTAAATATTTTTATACAACATTTATACACCAAGGAACTTTAAATACGTTTAGTTATTTTATGTAACCTATAATATCTTCCGAATGAATTATCGTCAAGTAAAATATCTCGAATTAAAGATATTTTTTTTTTACAGTAAGGTTATGAGATTTTTTATAGCTTTCTCCAGTTACAAGATTTCAATGGTAAGAGATTGCCCACAAACTCTTAAGGGAAAAATTTATATTACCTCAGTTCATGTATGGCGTTTTGGTTGCCGTTATTCGTTTTTTGGCATGAGTCTAAATATTTCTCATAAAATGTACAAGTTAGTTCATCAATCGGGAGTGATCTTTTTGAGAATAAGCATATTGATTAGTTTAGTAGTATGATCTTTCTTGGTCTTTCTTTTTGGGATGTATTTGTTGCAGCACTTACTTCCGGTTTTTCGAAAACTTCTAAACATTAAGAGTCTAATCGCCTATCTCTATTGTTTCCGGAGTTTCATTAATCGTGTTTGGTATCTATTTTGGATACCAAGTGATTTATGCACTCTGGGTTTAGCTTCATCTTGTCTTTTTTGACGTTCCCATGGATATGCATTTCGTTAAGTTCTTGTCCCTCCATTCATATAGTAAACATATACGGAGGGATGAACAGTATTACTATAGGAGGAGAATATGTTTATTTTTATTGAAATAGCCGTTTTGGGAATGGCCTTATTAAGAGTACTTTCAGGAAGTATTGAAATACTTGCGGCTATACTCATGATTAAGTTTAATTCAGTTGAAAAGGCCCTTTTAGTTAATAGTTCTCTAGCACTCGTTGGCCCTATTATTCTCATCTTAACTACTACAATCGGTGTTCTGGGATTGACGGGGAATATTTCATTGGCCAAAATAGTCTGGATTTTCATCGGAGTTGGCTGTATTTTTATCGGTGTAAAATCATAATCTTCCGTTTAAGTTTCTTTATAGGTTAGAAAATAAAGGAATGACAGGAAAAAACAAACAAAAATAAACAATTGCATATTAATCTATAGAGGGACTAGATACGTTACTTTTACACCATGGGTTTTTGTTGCAAAATTGTAGTATTAGAAAAAAACATTGATCAAAAAGAAGGTCTTAAAATTAAGTATTTTAATTTCTTCTATATTAATCTCATCGTTATCTGACAACTTTAGATTGACTCGATAAGGTTCTACAGGCTGATTTAACCATTCTGAACTACAGGCTTCAGGGTCACAAGAATTTATTAAATCGGCGTCCCATTTATGAGCAGCAATCGGTACACCATAATTTTTTGAAGATGAAAATTGCCTCCTACATGGTCACTATGGTAGTGCTGTTCACAATAAGGTGTAATTCTTCTGGTGAAACGCCGGCTTCTTTAATTAATTGCTCTGTTACTTTCGCATCACTCCCAAAACCAGTATCAATAAGGATCGGGAGCTGATCCTTGATAAGGATCATATTTGCACTTGGAAATTTTCTTTCAAAGAAAATTGTATTGGATTTTTTCATAGGCTATCCCTCCTTATATTTCAATGACTAAACAAAAGCTTCTTCTCAATTTAGATGTGACATATATTCAAATGCGGTTGTTCCATATACGCTTTTAAAGTGTTTATTTAAATGAGATAAATCAACAAAACCATATTCAGCTACTGCTGAATAAATATCTCCATTTTTTCTATTAACTGCTTTGCACGTTCTATCTTGCAGTTAAGAATGTATTGGTATGGTGAAATTCCAGTATGAACATTAAATAATCTTATAAACTGGAACTTAGATAAATTAAGCTCTTTACACATCTCGTCAAGTTTAAGCACGTTTTCTAGGTTACTATGAATTATATCCTTTGCTTTTCTAATTAGAGCGTTATCTTTCTTATAGTCTGTAGAAAGATTTGTTTGCATAAGGCTGTCTGTGAGGGATACGAGTAATTCACTGCACAAAGCCTCATCTTTTTCGCTTAATATGGCATTAGAAAGACTTAATATTCTTTGTTCAAGTTTATAATCATAGACAATAGGTGTTGAAAAACGTACTATATCCTTTTTCTCCATAACCTCTAAAAGCATAACACCATTTTGATAAGATAATTGTAAATTGCCATCCAGGTTATATTGTTGAATACCACGCAATGTTACCCCTATTGCATACTCCAGGTGAGAATGCTTTTTATACGTAAAATTAGTAATACTTGCTGACAACGCAGTAATACCTGCTGATTTTTTATAGATAAATTTGTCCATCTCATTCACCCCTTTATCTACATCCATATCATCACTGCAGAATAGGCTAAAAATATTGCCATCCATAATACCACCTTTGGATTTAAAAACTGCATTAGGAAGCCTGACCTAAAGGTACCAGTTTCGTTTACAGCTGGTTTTGATGAATCCCTTTTGCAAATTTGATAAGCGAGATAGAACATATATAAGCTTCCGATGATCTGCATAACAATTAAAATTTTAGGTACTATCTCTATAAGGACATTATTCAACATAGCAGAAATAACAAGTAATATACCAAAAGCAATCGTTGCTCCATACGTATATTCTCCATTGTCTTTTTTGCACCAAAACTATGCACTGTCGATAATATGACGATATTAGTAGGTCCTGATGTAAAAGTAACAATAAAACAGTAGATTAAAAAAGATGTAATATTCATAGGAGAACTCCTTTCAAGGTATTCTCATGGAATTATACATCTTAGAATTAAATGGCTTATAGTATATTATTGCAGGATTATCCTCTAAAGTTAACTCTACAAATTTGGGGTGCTGATACGTTATATTTCATTGTGTAGCACAAAATGATTTGGAAACTCCTGCGAATCTTGTGATATCTTCCATTTTCACAAGCAAACTTTTCCATTCATTAATCGATGGTTTTATAACATTGCTTAGTTTACATTTTCCCTAAATTTTTTTACCTATTTTAGTTTTGTTTAGTATATAAAGCGTTGACATCCACTTTTTATAAGTGATACGATAATATATATTAAGAATTTTCTAAATATTTTATAAACAAGTTTAGCAAAGGAAACTAAACCTTCCATAATAGGCATCATGTTCAATATATTTAAGTGATTTTACAAAAGGAGATATAAAAATGAATCCTTCTTACATGACTGTGACCGAAGTAACTGACTATGGCCCGTACATAACGAAAATCATTCTTCCGCTGTCCGAATCTGTTAAATCAGAGATATTGTCGGATGATACTTTTAACGTTTATGTCGAGAGACGAAGCAAAAAAACCGGCGAAGTGGTTCAACTCAGAAAGGATTGGAATTCGAAAGAGATTCATCCTTCAAAAGGATATTGTCGTGTTACAAAAGCGTATACATCAGACGGTGAAGGGAACAAAACCGAAATCGGCAGTCACGCCACACTGGAACTTGAATGTGAGGCAATCGACCGTTTAAACTCAGAAACTGCGTTTCTAGAACAGGGACATAATGTATATGTGTTCTGCGATTTTCGTATAACACAGGTGAAAGAAATACAAACCGATAATGTTTCTATTTCAGGGCTTGTCTATGATCATTTCAGCGGCGGCAAAATGGAGCAAGTCAAAGGTTGGGTAAACAGCCAGTCATCATATGCAGAGATGCGTCTGCGTTTCGGCTATTATTCACCAAATATGGGCAGAGGAAAACGTCCTTTGATCATTTGGCTGCATGGTGGAGGCGAAGGCGGAAATGAAACGGAAATCGCTTATACCGGAAACAATGTTGTAAACCTGTCTAGCAAAAAAGTACAGAGTATATTTGGCGGTGCTTATGTCCTTGCTCCACAAGTCCCCACCATGTGGATGGACGATGGCTACGGATTGTATACTGAGAGCGGTCAATCAAAGTACGTGACGGCATTGAAAGCGCTCATTGATGAGTTTGTCGAATGTCATTCAGACATAGATACAAATCGTATCTACATCGGTGGCTGTTCCAACGGCGGCTTCATGACGATGCGTATGATAATCGATTACCCAGGCTTCTTCGCAGCAGCATATCCTGTTTGCGAAGCCCTCTATGACAAGGTGATCACGGATCAAAATATTGAAGGTATCAAGAATACTCCAATCTGGTTCACACATGCAAAAAATGATACAATTGTTAATCCTGAGACTACAGTAATTCCAACATACGAGCGTCTTCTCAATGCCGGTGCACCCAATGTTCACTTATCATACTTCGATAAGGTTGTAGATATCTCAGGCATTTTTAAGGATTCGGAAGGCACCCCCTTTGAATTCTTCGGCCATGGTACCTGGATTTACATGCTCAAAGACGAATGTGTACTAGATTACGATGGTTCTCCCGTAAAAGTAAACGGCAAAGATGTAACTCTTCTCCAATGGTTGGCGCTACAGTCAAAACAATAACAGACTAGATTCGCAGATCCAATATGTAAAATGCAGTTATTAAACACATTCCAGCAAGAAATATCCTTTCTGAAAACATCGCGTATTGTATAGCGGTGTTTTCTCTTTTTTCATTAATTATCTATCTTCAAGTGTATTATTTCCTTTCTTATTACGGACGGAAAGTTGAAGCAGAAACTTGGTGAACTAGTTTAAGAGAAATTGACGAATTACCTGGTATAAACACAAGAGTTTCTCCATACACATTAAGACAATCGCAACTTCTCTGAAACATAAAGATTATAAAAACGACAATTTATAATAAGTGACAATAAATTGTCTCTAGTTTTCACTTACCGTTCTCAAAAGTACTTTCTTCTACCCTTTTTGATTTGTTTCTCAAACATAAAAAACCTCCAAATATCATTATTTGAAGGCCTGGAACATAACACATTCTTAATTTCACGGTGTCCATACAGTTTCGTTCAAAATGAGAAAAAGACTGTGGAGTGAGAAGTTATGTAAATGATTGAAAATGTTATTTTGGCGGGACTGCGTGGGAATCGAACCCACCAGACCTGGCACGCAGGTCTCAAGCAGTTTTGAAGACTGGACGTCCTTTTTTTGATTATCTTCCTGACCACCTAAAACAGTTTAATCCTCACCAAATCCACTTCAAATTAGTTTTATTAAGAAATGTCACTAGTTTTTTTCTAATCTAAACACTAGTATTAATGTCTAATCCACTAGTTTTAATATACCTTATATCTTTTAGTTTTTCCTTTCGTAACACATCAACAGTGTCTAAACAATCCCCTTATTCTTGAAAGTTCTCAAAACCCCTTAAGATAGCGGCTAGCCTAAGAATCAAACAGCGGCGATGAAACACACTACACAACAGTTTTGAAGTTAAAGGGAAGGTATCTTTTTTGATTCCATTTAGTTTTATATAATGCCGTAAAGTATTGATTTAATGCACTTTTTATAAAGTCATATATCATTTAATTTTATTTAATTAAATATAAAAACATCTAATCTGTGACCAAGTTGTGACGGCTTGTATACCTGTTAGTTATTATTAATAAAACGCAGGCTTATCCCCATCCGTATTTGGTTTGTTCACTCCCAAGCTGCGGCCAACTTCTAATTCTGGAGAAACAACCAATTTAAGCACCAAGTCCGCAACACTCTTCCGTGATACTTCTGTTCCTTTAAAAGGTTCGTCTCTCTGAGTGGTCTCATAATCAATCTCATCTTTGTTCGCTAGCCATACGGGTCTCAAAATCGTATAGTCGATGCCTGAGGCTTCAATAATTTTAGCCGACTTTCGATAGGGATCAAGGATGCTACCCAGGGTACGTTTATTCCATTCGCCGAACTTCCCTGGTATTTCATCATAGATACCAGCAGCACTGACAAAAATCAATCGTTTAACACCTGTTGCCCCATAGCCTCCACAATACTTTTGGCTTGCCGCTCCAAGTCGGAACCTGTTAAGTTAGCATAAACAACATCATATCCAGCCATAGCTTTTTTCAACTTTTCCAGATCGTTGACATCACCTTCAATTACACGTTCCCGATTTGAATCAACCACTCTTATTCTCCTTGAGTTACGTAGATAAAGCGTTAACTGAACGTCGGTCTCGTTAAGTAATAATTCGCGCCAAGAATTATTACACTTCTCAAATTGATACCACCTTTTTTGTACCTGTATTTGCGAGTTTACTCCATTTTTTCGATTGTAACGGTAAATTTACCATTAATACTTTTTAGCTTTTCTACTCCAGACTCAATTTTCCCTATTGAAATAAGTCCATTTGCATGTCCAAAATCTTTATAAAAGATCGCTAAATTTCCCCATGGGGAGTAATAAGTGAAATCTCCAACTGAACCATTAGTGCCTGATGGTGCATCTTTTGTAGATAATTTTCTATCTAGATAACTTATTTTTTCGGTTGCTGCATAATCTTCTAATGTTAATGTTAATGGGAGCAAAGTTAAAAAATCCTTGCTAGTAGGATTTTCATACATGTTCACAATTACTTCCTCGTTATTAAAAGTCAGTTTTATTTTCACAAGTTCTTGATTTCTCACAGTAACATCTCCTTCGGTAATATTTTCATTATTTTTATTATTGTCAATAGCTCCGCAAGCAGCCAGGATGAAGGCCATCACTAAGACAAGGACCCTGGATAAGGAAAACACTTTTATCATCTTGTTTTTCTCCTACCTCTATCGAACATGAATAAATAACTGACCTCTCCGCGAATATGAGACTGGTATCTCTGATATTTTCTAGGATTCGAAGTTTACTTTAAACATATTAAGTAATACTCTGGATTGGGAGGATACCCTGCAAAGAACTGTCAAACTTCTAATGAAAATGGGGATCTCTATTGAAGTGACTAATTCAACCTAATAGCCTTATTTTGCTCTACTGCTTAAAACCTTTTCTAAAATCTCATTGGCATTTTTGGCTTCTTTCTTGCCAACTTCTGCTTCAAGAACGGATATCAAGCCTCTCATCTGGCCCTCGGTCAATCCCGTATTAAACCCGATGTTAAAATGCGCTTGCAGTTGGGAATTAACACCTTCCATATTAGCCAGGGCCGCAATGGTTGCTAGTTCCCTAGTCTGGAAATTCAGGATGTCGCGCCCGAAGATGTCTCCGAACAAGTGTCCTTTCAGAAACTGATCGATGACAGGGGCGAATGTATAGGTCGGCCCTGTAACCGGTGTTCCAGCTAAGCGTGTCTGAATTTCGGTTCCAAGTTCGATGCTGCTTTTGTCGGCAGGTAACGGACTTGCTTCCTTACCAATATTATCCTTGATACCTTTCGATTCCCGGTCTTCTAGGGCAGCCATTAACGTGTTGATACCATTAAGGCTGCGTGGGAATCCCGCATAAGCATACATCTGTACGAGAACTTCCTTGATCTCATTGACTGTTAAACCGGCATCCAAACCTGCGTTCAGTTCATCTTCTAATTGTGCCAAATCACCATTTGCGGTAAATGCTGCAATGGTCACTATTTTTTGTTGTTTGGCATCTAAGTCTTGTGTTTCATCTTTTTGTTTTTCATTTTTTTGTTTTTGATCTTTCTGCTTTTCATTATCAATACCGTATTGTTCGTCAGTAACCTTTTCTAACCATTCTGCATTTTTGCCATCTAGCACTCCTGTAAGAGCCAAATGTGTCATAGTGTTTGTTGGTGAGGCTCCATGCCAATGTTTGACTCCAGGCGGAAACCATATTACATCGCCTTCCTTGACTTCCTGAATCGGGCCACCCCATACCTGTACCCAGCCAACGCCTTCTGTAATAACCAATCTCTGCCCTGTCGGATGGGTATGCCATGCGGTTCGTGCTCCTGGCTGGAACGTAACATATGCTCCTGAATAAGGTGCAGAATCGTTTTCAGAAAATAAAGGCTCAACCGTTACATTCCCGGTAAAGTATTCAGCCGGTCCTTTGTAGGAATCCTGCGAACCGCTTCGAGTGATCGTTAGGGAAGTTTCGTTCGTTTCTGCTGCCATTGGCTTACCTGTATACACGTTTAAAGAAACGAGCAATGTAAGTGACAAAATCAATACGTTAAGTAGCTTTTTCATTATTTTCTCCTTCCGAATCTAGTTCAAAGTTAGAAAAGTTAAACGAGTAGAATGCTGTCCAGGATGTAATAGATTAACTGCAAAGTGAACTTGGACGGGAACAAACGAACGGGTTCGTTACCTTAAGCCGCAATAATGACCTTGGCGGATACGAATCAAGCTGATTTGTTTCCGTTTAGCATATCAACTTTTCACGCTTATTTTCTCCATAATAAGAAACCTAAAATCCAATCGTGGTTCGTATCAAAATTTTGTCTATGCAGGGTATCCTCCCAATCCAAAGTGTGAATTCCATATCTATCTAACTCATTAACTTTGTATATTCCTCCTTTAGTTACTGGATTTTGGCTATATAGGATGAAGATTAAAAAATCATCACCAATTGATTAATCAACATATGTATATGATATTAAAAGAAATAAGCTTCTTTCAATCGTTAAATGAACACTATTTGTTGCTTATTGAACAAAATAAACAAAACTGTTGAATATTTGTGAAGAAGATTAAAAAACAGGACTATTTCACTAGTGGTTGTGTTATCTTTTGATAATACCGTTTTTTACAAATAACCCCAGCAAGCCAGATGCCGGGGATATAAAGTACCACTATTCTTTTACAATGACTTTCTCTTCCATAGAGAGATGGACAGAGCAAAAATAGGTATAATGCTTTCTTCCCCAATAACAGATTGGTCAACTTAGCTACAGGTCAGCCTGTTTGTGGGGAGGAGGACTGGTGTTCCAAGTTCCCATTTTACCGCTTGCACATTTGTTTGACCTCCAAGGGAAAAAAAGCGCATTCCTCTACTTTCTTTGCTAGGAAAAATCCTCCCAGTGAAAACCTTCTCCCCATTATTTACAAATATTTCGACTGAAGAAACGTCAACAAAGACTCGGAACGATATGGTTTTAGATTCCATACTACATTTCCTAATCGAACCAAACTCCTCACCAAAGGCCTTCCCGGAGTGGGTACGGTCGAAAATAATTTTTTTCTCAACAGAGTGATATTTAATGACTGTTTTTTCATTTTCCCCAACACGGATCTCAATACCAAATTCCTCAGCTGTACTTGAGGAGAATTCTGCTAATAGTTCGTAAATATCCCCCTCAAAGCCTTCGAAAGTCATAGATTCATTATTCAATATTTTATTAGCTTCTATTTTCCCTTCACGAAGCAAATCAAGTTCAACTACTGGTTTTTGAATAATCTTCCCCTCTTTAATCGATAACTCTCTTGGTAGGGTTAAACAATGGGCCCATCCTTCGGAATCAGTAGGATACTCAATTTCGGGTAATCCCATCCAGCCAACAAGAATACGTCTTCCGTCCGGGGATAAGGTTGTTTGAGGAGCATAGAAATCAAACCCAGCGTCCAATTCTTGAAAATCACCATGTTCAAAAGTACCATTTGCGGTATCTAAAGGATTACCAATAAAAAATCCTGTTTGATATATATTTTGATAAGCGTCACCTTTAGGCTCGAGCCCCTGAGGACTAAATAAAAGAACTCCCTGATTTTGTAACTCAAAGTAGTCAGGACATTCCCACATAAAGCCAAAATCTCTTTCTTTTGTTTTGACCTCTCCAATCCAAGTCCACTGTTTTAAATCACTCGATTGGTAAAGGAGTGCACAACCCGTCAAATTTTTTCGTTGTGCCCCAACAATCATAAAAAACTTATCATCCGCCATCCAAACCTTTGGATCTCTAAAATGGTCAGTGTATCCTTCTGGCTGCCTTTTAATAATTGGTTCAGGCTGTTTGACAATTCTTCCTGTTACATTCATGATTGCTAAGCATTGAGAGGCGTGACGATTCCATTGTTCATCTCGTTTATTTGCAGTGTAGAACAAATAAAGAAGTTGATTATGCACAAACCCACTTCCAGAATATATACCGTGACTTTCATATTCATATTCGGGTTTTAACGCCACCCCTTTATTGTCCCAGTTTATCAGGTCAATGGATTCTGTCTGGAACCAATGCTTCATCCCATGAACAGCTCCAAAAGGAAACCATTGATAAAACAAATTATATCGTCCGTTATACCATACAAATCCATTAGGATCATTTAACAGTCCATATTTCGGTTGAATGTGATATTTTTGCCGCCATATACTGTCCGATACTGAAGCTTCAAGCTTTTTTCGTTCTCCTTCGGTCATACTGTCATACGTTCGATAACGTTCTTCTATTGTCCATGCCATAGCTACTTTTCCTCCGAAACTAATTTTTATGAAAAATACGAGCTGCTAAAGTGCAACTCGTATTAACCGAATAAATTCATCTAAATAGCACCAATCAACTAGCTCTACTTTTACTCTGATCTTGGTCATTTTCCATAACTGCTTTTGGTACCGCAAAAAGGTAAGTAATAATAAAGGCAGCTACAAAAATCAATATTGAAACTACAACGTACACAGCAAGCTGGTTCCACTCATAAATGTACATTAAAGGAGAAAGAACGACAGCCAAACCATATGAATTTGCTTTAATATTCAAGAACGAAAGAATCGCACCCCCCACCGCTGAACAAGCAATCATCACATAAAGTGGTTTCATACTATATCTCATAACGACACCAAACAAGGCTGGTTCACTAACACCAAGTAATTGGGTTAGAGTTGCACTCATCCCTGTTACCTTGACCGTTTTCTTTTTTGCTTTTAAGGTAATCCCTAAACAAACCCCTGCATTGGCAAATCCATACATCGCACATAGAGTAATAAGTGGATTAAACCCAGTGTTGGCAAGCAATGTTGTTTCAATTGCAATAAACAAATGATGCATTCCCGTCATTACTGCTAACGGATATAGGAAACCAATTAACAGTCCCCCAATACCAAGAGGAGCACTAATAAGTTTAGTAATAACCGTTACTAATCCTGATTCCACAAAATGCAACAAAGGACCGATGATGAGTAAACCAGTAATCATCATCGTTAATAAAACAAAGAAAGGAGTAAAAATTAAATCTAATGCATTCGGCATGATGGCTCGTAGCTTTTTCTCAAGTTTTGCACCAAGAATACCAACCACAAGTGCTGTCAATACTTTACCTTGATAACCCACAACCGGAATAAAACCAAAAGCCATTAATGGTTCTACTCCACTATTGACATCTGCTACCGCATAAGCATTTGGAAGGGCAGGAGAAACGAGCATTAATCCAAGGACAAAACCGATTATAGGCATACCACCAAAATTCCTAAATGCAGACCAGCAAATTAAAGCTGGTAAAAAGGCAAATGCAGTATCCGTGAGAACAGATGTAAGAGTCTTTAGATTTCCAGGAATATCTTTTGAGCTCATGTCAATTAGACCTAAAAAGGCGTCACTGAACAATACACCTTTTAGACCAAGAAATAAGCCTGTTGCTGCAATAATTGGGATAATAGGGATAAAAATATCAGCTAATGTCCGGACAGCCCTTCTTATTCCCTTTTCCTTATGGGAAGAAGAGGCTTCCTTATTGGGTTGCTCAACCATCTGATCAGGTTGATTCCCTTTTAGTGCGGCATAGACTTTATTTACCGTTCCCGTACCCAAAATGATCTGGTATTGACCAGCATTATAAAAAACACCCTTGACTTCATCGATTCTCTCGATCGCTTCATCATTAATCATTTCACGATCTTTAACGGAAATGCGCAATCTTGTGGCACAATGAGTATACGATTCAATATTATCCATACCGATAACCTTAACTATTTCATTTCCTATACGTTCATATTTATTTTCACCCATGCTAGTTCACTTCCTTCTTTAAGAGTACTAGTGCCTGATATGGCTTTAATGTATATTCTTGCTCCGTTATCGTTGCGTCTTCTTCTTTATAATTATTAAGGAGGACATCGTATTGATAAGGTTCCAATTCAACTTTCTCAGGTTCAGGTGAAAAGTTGAAATAACAAACAACTTCTTCCGCATTAAAATTTCGTTTATATGCAATAATGGTTGGATGTTCTTCTAATATAGGTTTAATCTTTCCATAAATAAGAGATTCTTTTGATTGTCTAACTTGAATCATTTTTTTATAAAAATTCAGAATGGAATTTGGATCTTGTTCTTGTTGTTCCACATTAATCGTTTTGTAATTTTCATTCATTCCCAACCATGGTTTGACTTTTGAAAATCCGCCATATTCCTGTGCACTCCAATGGAATGGTGTTCTAGAATTATCACGGCTTCGCAGGTTAATAAAGTGCAATGCTTCTTCTGCACTAAAGCCTTCGTCCATTGAACGATAGTACTGATCAATACTTGAAATATCGTCAAATTCCTCAATGCTTTTTCGTTTAAAATTTGTCATGCCAATTTCCTGGCCTTGGTAGATAAAAGGTGTCCCTCTCAAATTGAAATACATAGCACCCAACATGGTCGCTGAATAGAAATTTCGATTCGCTTCTTCTTTTATATACTTGCTTATGGAACGATTCTGGTCATGATTCTCTAAAAAATTGGCTCCCCAGCCGACTTTTTGGATTTCATTTTGACTAGTAAAGATTAATTTCTTTAAATCCAAGACATTCCAGTCAATCCTCTTAAACCACTCACTTCCAGAAGCAACATCAAGGTCTGCGTATTTAAAATCAAAAATCATGGAAAAATATCCATTGTCCCCAATATAATCACCGTATTGTTCATAAGGAACGCCTGGGGCTTCACCAATCGTTACACAATTATATTTAGAGAAGGTTTCTTTATTTAACTCATGTAAGAAAACTTCAATTCCGGGGCGATTCCGCGTTTTCTTTGTACATTTGCCTAGCCCGTCTACTCCATCAGAAGGGATGTTATCATAGCTTTGATCTTTTTTAATAAATGTAATAGCATCGACTCTAAATCCAGCAATACCTTTTTCCAGCCAGTAATTGACCATTTTATATAATTCTTCCCGAACCTCCTTGTTTTCCCAATTTAAGTCAGGTTGTTTCACATGGAAAGAATGAAAATAATACTCTTCTGTACCTTTCAAGGGCTCCCATACACTTCCACCAAAAACAGAACGCCAATTTGTAGGGGGCTGCCCATTCTTTCCTGGCTTCAAAATGTAATAATCCCTATATTTACTGTTCTTTGGGTTCTCCAATAAGTCTTGGAACCATGGATGTTCATCGGACGTATGATTGATGACCAAATCAAGGACTATCTTAATCCCTTTTTCTTTTGCCCTATCAATTAATTCTTCCAGATCATTCAGATCCCCGAATTCAGGATTTAATTGATAATAATCTGAAATATCATATCCATTATCAGCCATCGGAGATTGATAAATTGGACATATCCATATCATTGTAATCCCGAGTGACAGGAGATAATCTAATTTTTGGGTTATTCCTTTTATATCCCCTATTCCGTCATTATTGGAGTCATAAAAACTCTTTGGATAAATTTGATAAATTACTTCTTTTTGCCACGATTTTTTCTCCATGTTGCCCTCCTGTTGTAGATGAGTTCCTCTACTTTTTCATGTGGTATCGATTCCATACTTAGCAAAAAAATAAAACGCTGTATTAATAGTTTAAATGCGTAGTATTAATAAAAAACCACATGGTATCGATTCCATAAATTCACAAAGAAATTTTAGGAACCGATTCTATTTTTATTATATTTTCAGTTCTTTAACCTGTCAACGCTTTCTTGTTCGCTATTACCAAACAATCTCTTTCCAACAATGCTTCTTACCAACACAAAAAAAGCGAAATCGATACCACATTTCACTTTTAATCATGGAACTACGCTTACGTCGATTGGCGGACAATTAAATCAATCGGCAGCTCATAAGTTTTTATCTGCATTAGGGGATTTTCTAACAACTCAATCATGACTTCAACCGACTTTTCCCCCATCTGATCCATAGGCTGACGGATAGTCGTAAGTTTCGGATCCAAAATTTCTGCAATTGGTTGGTCGTCAAAACCAACAACAGCAAGATCTTGAGGGATGGATAGACTATGCTCCTTCGCTTCAATGATGATTCCAGCAGCTACCTCATCACTTCCTGTAAATATGGCCGTTGGACGGTCAACCATCTCAAGAATTTGCTTCAAGACTTTTTTCCCATCTTCTATCGTATGTTGGTCCACAAAGATCCATCTTGGATTAATCTTTATATTTGCTTCCTGCATTGCTTTTTGGAAGCCAAGATTTCGGTCTCTCCCTCTCCCCTGTGCATCGAATAATCCACCCGTACAATAAGCGATCTTTTGATGGCCCTTTTCAACCAAGTGTTTTATTCCTAAATAAGCCCCTCTTGTTTGGTCCAGGCGGATCATCGGGGCCACTTCCTGATTGACGTAATCATTGCACAGCAAGATGGAACCATACTTAGTATATGGTTCTATAATTTCCCAATCATTTTCAATTGAGGTCATTATGATCCCATCTACCTGCTTGTTTTTTAACAGATTTAAAAAGGCCAGTTCCTTTTCTTTGTCCTCATTACTTTGGGCTATTAATACCTGATATCCCTTTTGGTAGGCTGCATTTTCGATAGAATTCACGAGATAGGAAAAGAAAGGATTCACGATTCTTGGAACAATGACCCCTATAGTTGTAGTTAGCTGGCCTCTTAGTCTCCTTGCGGTTGGGTTCGGTGTATAGCCCAGCTCTTCCATTGCCTTTAAGACCAATTCCCTCTTCTCCTCGGAAACATATGGATGATTATTTATAACCCTGGACACAGTCGTTTTCGATTGTCCCGATAACTTTGCAACATCTGAAATTGTAGCCATTTGCTAATTAAACCACCTTATCAATTACATTGTTCATTCTTAAAATAAGTTTACTTGAGCAAAGCCCCTAATGCAATCGATTCCATATATATATTGATTTTCGTTTTTTAAGTAACTACATCAAATTTATTATATTTGCATTTTCTATGTTTTTTATTGCTATTTGATATGCGCGTACAGCAAAAGAAAAGGCTTAGCAAAAACTAAACCCTTCTTTATTTCACTAACCTGCCCCGTTACTTTATGTAGAAACCTTCACAATCTCAATAGAGTAGAACCTATTGATACAAAATCAAATCACCTCTAAATTAGGCTCCGTGATGTCTCATAAGACTTGTATCAAAATCTAATCGTTGTAAATCCGCATTTTCCTGACGCTACCCCATGCCCATCAAGCTAACAAAGTAAATTACTAGTTACGAAATGATCCTTGTTTCAAAACTAGCGAGTGATGGAAAAGTAGGCATGCCAAAAAAACCTATTAAAACGCGATTTTTTCGCTAGGCAGCTTGTCTATGCTTCACCGTCGTTTCATATACAACCCCTAGAATATCAAAGACGGTCATCTTCTTATACCGATGACATTTACGACCGTTCTTTTTTAGCAGCTGAAAAAGGCGATGCAGAATTTTCAAAAGTTCTTCTGTGCCAACTGCTATCGCTTGAAACAGTAACGGAAAGTAATCTTTAATCATATAAATCGCTTTGTATTCACTCAGCTCCTGCTTTTTCTTTTCAAGCAGAAGATGTCGCATTTGAAACATCGTAGAAGAACAGAGGAGAATGCCAATGAGTTGTCCATATAAATGGCACTCTAGGCGTTCTCTTTTAATATTTTTACATTCATCAATTTCAAAGAATGACTTCCACGTTTTAAACAAAATCTCAATCTGCCAACGAAGTGAATACAATGAATGCACGTAATTCGTCAGTACTTCTTCTAGCGACGTGTTCGTGATATATACATTCATGCCCATTAAACGTTTACTTTTATCCTTCATGACAATGCCTTTCTTCTTTTCACGTATCGCTTGGTTTTTCAGGCGTGTTTGCGTTTGATCATCGGTTAAACGATGGATAATGACACGTGCTGGAAGCTTCTGATTTTGGCCAATGTATGCCTCAGGGATTTCCATCGTTTCACCAGGTGTTAGACCAGACATCATTTGTGTCATATCAAGCTGGATGTATTCTGTTTGCTTTTTTAACGTGCCATTGTTGAAGTATTCTGGCTCAGGGTTCTTGATATAAATGCGTGTATTCAGCTTCAACCGCGAGATATAGTAAGCCTCTTTATCATGAATGGCTTGTAAGTCTCCTAAATCGAAGTAACCAAGATCACGCAAACACAAATCGCCCGCCTCTACGGTTTCAAGGCAGATGGTACCGTATGTTTTATCATTATTCTTTCCTGGTCCAAGCTGCACGTTAAGAAATTGACCACTAAGTAAATCATATTCCAATTGGATTTTCACGCCTGCCGTATTACTACTTCCACCTGAACCTTGATAGTCAGTGGCGAAATGATCAGGCAGTTGAAACACTGTCGCATCTAAAATACGGATACGATTGAAAGTAGAGATCATGTGTGCAGAAAGCGATTGATTTGAACAGAGTTTTTGTGTGAGAAGAGAAGCAAAGACTTCTCGAAGAAATGCGACAGCTGCTGGATTAAAGCGTTGATTCAGTCCTTCTGAGCTCATTAGTACCCCAGTGGAAGCTTCTAACTGACTGCACAATTTTGTAAGTGATGTGCTAGCGATTTCTTGACTGAGCCATACACAAAGGGCAATGAGTTCGTTTGCTTGATACTTACTAGATCGCTGTACAAAGCCAACTTGTTTGGCGATATCTTGTAGAACTACTGGAGATAAAAAGTATTGTAGTTCTTGTGCGAAAAGATTCAGTTCATTTGAAATGATAGGATTCATCAAAAACGCCATCCTTTCTCGTAAACTTCTTACGATAAGCATAGCGTTTTTTCATTTTGAGGGTATGATTTTAACTTCGCTTGATGGGCATGTGACGCTACCCCTAATAGAAAATAATTTAAAAGTACAAACTATTTTAAAGGAGGTGAAAACATGCCAAACATGAAAAATATAACAGGTTTAAAAACAGCAGTTCAACCGACTGAAGGCGGGGAAGGTATACCATCTTTTGCAGGCTCCATTTCAGGCGGTGTTGAACGCCCAGGCGCAACCAGTGTTGAATCACCGGGAGCAACCGCTCATGTTTCAACAAACTCAAATGCCCCCAATGACCCGGTTATTGCTCCACCAGAACATTAAGACAAAACAGATGAAGCGATTGAATGATGTCCTCTAAGACTTAAAAAAACGCCATTATTTGAAGTGACCCCTGTCAAGTAGACAGTAATAAAAAAGCAATTAATGTAGCCTAAGTCCTGTATTTATATGGATTCAGGTTGTTTAGGAGAGAAAAACTAGAAGTTTTTTGATAATGATAAATTAGTTATCCTTAAAACCTTAAAAGAAGGTAAAAGAGTGTTGCATAAACAATCAGGCCTGTTCGGTTCTTTTTGTGCTAATCAATTCCATCCCAGTTTATTTAAACAGTGAAATCATAGGAGCGATCGTCTCGGAAACTGATATAACAAGCCAGATTATTTTGAATCAGGAATTGTTTAATAAATCTTCAGAAATTCACCGCCTACGCGCATGAAGGCCATTCAATCGGTGGAAACCATTCGTGAAAATGCTTTTTAAATCTTCAATAGGTTAATAACCGTTTGGTTTCAAACATTGCCAGAAAGCCCGGTTTCTTGAATTCGATGAGAAACCGGGCTTTCTTTTTGAAAACAAGAAGAATAAAAAAGACCTGCAGTACCGAGTTTAAGAAACACGGACTTACAGGGCTTTTAGAGCACATTTTAAAAACGTCTTAGCTTAAAAAGCATATATAAGCATATTTAATGGAATAAGTTTTCACTTGAGAGTAAAAGTCCAATGCAGCTTGTCCCTGTTCTCTTGTATGCGAGCTGGAAGATTTCATGCCACCAAAAGGTGCTTGATACTCTACTCCTGCAGTCTCCTGATTTACTCGCACCATAGCGACTTCGGCTTCCTCTAAAAAGCGCATGGCTTTCTCCATGTCATTTGTAAAGATAGAGGCACTCAATCCGTATTCTGATTGATTGCAAAGACGGACTGCTTCTTCGAAATTTTCCACTTCCACTACCACTGCCACAGGTCCGAAAATCTCCTCTGTAAATAGACTGTGGGAGGCCTCCACTTTTCCTAAAACTAGAGGGCGGATATAGGTATCCTTCGTTTAATTGTTCTACAATTCCTTCTGCGATGATCTCACCTTCATTACGAGCCAAAGCAACGTATTCTGAGATTGTATCGAATTGTGATTTTGAAGCAACTGGCCCTAAATAAGCGTCAGCATCCAACGCATCTTTAACGGTTAAATTATTTACTGCCGCACGTAATTGATTTATAAAATTGTTGTAAATAGCCTTTTCGACAATGATTCTGCTTGTTGCAGTCCATTTTTGCCCAGCCGAACGAAAAGCTCCGCTTATAATCATTGGAATAGCTTTTTCAAGGTCCGCGTCCTTTAGAACGATAGCTGCATTTTTTCCGCCCATTTCTGTTTGATACTTAATATTTCTTTTTGCACTAGCAGAAGCAATCTGCATTCCTGTTGAAGTAGACCCTGTGAAGCTGACTGCATCAATATCTCCCTCTTCCATAAGTGTGTTCCCTCTAACTCGGCCCCTGGCAATAACAAGATTCAGGACACCCGCAGGCAGCCCGGCTCCTTCAAATACCTTCATCAATAGGCTGGCTGTAAAAACGGCATTATCTGCTGGTTTCCATACAATAGAATTCCCACAAATAAGAGCAGGAGCGATTTTCCAAATAGGAATAGCAACCGGAAAATTATTCTAGTTTGATAATCTCTTCCCTCTGAAATGATTCCACGATAAAGTAATTCTCTTTGTAGCATTGGCTCAATTACCTCTTTCAGCGTCCCAAACTTATAGCATTTTTTTCGAAGTTAATCCGAACTAACATACTTAATAAAATATTTTAATACTTAAAAGATTAAAATATTATAGTACATACAAATTTAAAGCATGAGCCACACCATTTTCTGAATTTGACAATGTTACGGTATCACACATTTTTTTCACCTGAATATCTGCGTTGTCCATCGCAATAGATAGCCCAGCACATTCTAGCATTGGAATGTCATTAAAATTGTCTCCTATAGCCACTGTATCGACCATAGGAATATTATAATATTCGGCCATTCTTTTCAGTCCAATTCCTTTATGGCCATCCTTATGCATAATTTCTACATTGAAAGGACTGGAAGATGTTACCGCAATGTTCGAAACATGATGCAGTGATGAAATTAATTCTTTTCTTCTTTGAATATGAAACGTCAGAATAAAAAACTTGTTAACAGTTAATCTATTATTTAGTAATAAATCCTTATAATTTGTAAAATAATTAAGATTAGACTGCAGTGGTTTTTTAATAAAACGATTAAAGTCATGATTAGTTAAATCTTCAATACTTTGAATTACCCGATTTGACCAATCAATTGGAACGAATATTCCTTTATTTGTATAGAGACAATACGGCAACTTCTCATCATCTAATCTCTGTGCGATAAATTTCACATCACCTAGATCCATCGAAATACTATTCAATAGTGTATTTTCTGCTTCTACAATGGTCCCATTGCTTCCTGCAAGGGGACATGTAAGATCATATTTGTTAAGAATTTGTTTAATATCCTCCGGAGCACGTCCGGAGCAGATCATCACGAAATGTCCGCGGCTCTGTACTGTCCGAATCGCCTGGATATTTTCTTGTGAAATATGTTTTTCAGGGGACAGCAGCGTACCATCCAAATCAAGTGCGATCAGTTTCAAATTTTTCCCCACCTTCTTTTTTAATGATAAAAAATAAATTATAGTTATGGTAAAACTAGAAGGTAACTGAATTTCACAATATGAGTAAGAAAAAAACGGATGCAATGTGCAACCGTCGTAATTTTATTAATAAACTCTATATAACTAGCAAATATTTTTCTCAGTAGCCCGAAACTTAGACAAGAACAGGTTGTTTTTCCTTTGCTAAACCTAAAAGACGTTCCTTGATTTCTTCTACACTGACATATTTCTGAGTAACACCAGTTTCCATGGCAGCATTCGCAACAGCTGCTGCTTCATGCGCTGCTACCCTGCGATCAAATGGATCTGGAACCACATAATCTGCGTGAAGCTCTTCATCCGAAATTAATCCAGCAATGGTATAAACGGCAGCCAGTTTCATTTCATCGTTGATTTCTTTCGCATTAACATCTAGAGCCCCGCGGAAGATACCAGAAAATGCGAGGACGTTATTAACCTGATTTGGGAAATCAGAGCGTCCTGTCCCTACTACGAGTGCCCCGCTTCTTTAGCCTCTTTTATGGAGCAGCAGCTTAACAATGACCACGCCAGCGGCACCAGCACCGTTTACCACGACACGAATATCCTCTATGTTTTTATCTGCCAGTTTAAGAGCTTTTATTAATCCAGCAGTAGTCACAATAGCCGTACCGTGCTGGTCATCATGGAAAATAGGAATATCGCAAGCTTTTCGTAAACGCTCTTCTATTTCAAAGCATTGCGGTGCAGCGATATCTTCTAAATTGACTCCTCCAAAGGTCGGCTCTAATAATTTAACTACCTCCACAATTTTATCTGGGTCAGTTTTACAATGTCTATTTCAATTTGGTTGTAAATACTTTTGTATCTCCAGCTATTACTTGCTTTGAATCTTCCCAGTCGAACTTAAATTTGCCTTCTGCACTGTTGGTTACAACCATCGGTATAATAGTGTTACATCCACTTTTTTTTATAAAGTCTAGATCCGCTTCAACAATGGTTTGACCTCTAACCACTTTGTCTCCAGTTTTGACAAGGACATGAAAACCCTCACCCTTAAGTGAAACAGTTTCTAACCCAATATGAACAAGAATTTCTTCCCCTAATTCGGTTCTAATTCCAAAAGCATGTTTCGTATCAGCGATTAACGTAATTTCACCATCTACAGGTGCGACAACTTGACCATTTGAAGGTTTAATCGCAATACCTTCACCCATAATTTTTTGACTAAAAACGGGATCTGGAACATTTTCTAACTTAACTAGTTCTCCTGAAACCTGTGCAAAAATTTCTTCGTTTCTTACTTCTTTTTTAAATAATTTTTTAAACATGTTTATAACCTCTAATCACTATTTATTACTAGCAACCAAACAACTAGAATAATTCTTTTCCTGTATAGATTTGCTTGCATTTATTGCCTTAAGAGAAAATTCTTCCGCTAATTGTGTTGAAAGACCAATATAATTCTTAGGATCAAGCATCTCCCTGATTTGTTCCTCTGTAAAGGCATCTGCTATTATTGGATTTTCGCTCAGTACGTCAAAGTAGTTCCTTCCTTCTAAATAGGATTTCATAACTAACTGGTACACCAAAGAATGGGCTTCATCTTTCCCTAATTTCCTTGCTATTTCCATCATGACATATTCGCTATTATCAAGACCATTATTTAGCAATACATTTTTGTACATATTTTCCTTATTAATAGTCAACGTTCTCGTTAATTCCTCTCCTCTTAAAAGGATCTCTGTTGTTAAAGAAAGAGCTTCTTCTAAGGTCGCATCAAATAGCATATAAGAAGTACTATCACCTTCAAATGGTCTTGGGCATGAATAGAGGCCCATTGACACTAATGAATATAGCTTTTGAGAATTCGCAATAATTCCTTTCGATAATTTCGGATTGATCTTATGAGGCATTGTACTGCTGCCTACTGTACCCGATTGGAATTTTTCGGACACTTCACCAAACTCTTCAATTGAAGTATAGTAAACTTCTTCCGCTATTTTATGGAAGGTGCTCGCTAGTAAAGAGAGGTTCATGATATATTCCACTTTATGGGTACTTATATTTCTAGAAGGGATATCCATGGAATACATATTTAATAATTCAGCCACTCGATCCTGCACTTTTCGTCCTACTTTTCCTGATGAGTTAAAAGCTCCTACAGCCCCGCCCATCATGACATTAAATACCCTTTTTTGTACTTCCTCCATTCTTTCAACAGAGGCTAGCAGCTCACTTATCCAAACAGATACCTTATATCCATATGTTATGGGAATAGCATGTTTGCCATGGGTTCTACCAGGTAAAATGGTATCTTTATTTTCTTCAGCCAATTTAGCTAAATTTTGTAGAATTTCGCCAACTACCTCTAAGAACTTATCGTGTATTCTTTTCATTAGAAGTAGTTGAGCGGTTTGTTGAATATTTTGAGTTGTTACTCCATAGTGAATATATTTTCCACTTTCTTTATCACATGCTTTAACCAAAACTTTCAAAAAAGGAACAAATCCATGGCCTATCTTTTGCTGAATGATCTCCATTTGTTCCAAGTCCAAATTTTCTAATTTACAGGCTAACCCAATATTTTTTGCCGCACCACTCGGAATAATACCAAATGCTGCTTGAGCCTTAGCAAGAGCTGCTTCTACATCAAGCCAAGCTTGATATTTAGCTTCATTGGTTAACAGATATTTTATTCCTCTATCATTCATCGATTTACTTTTCGAATCGTATAGTGCTCTCATCATTCCACTCCTATATAGTTGCCCATTTTCATTTGATTATCTATGTTGGGTTTTGACAATCATAGGACTAAGCTGCTTCTTCTACTAACGCATTTTTAACAAATTCAACGTGTGGCCCAAATACAATATGAATATGATTCTTTTGCGGGAAAAACATCCCCGAAGCCCCTGAATCCTTTAATTTTTCTATATCAACTGCACTCTGATCTCTCAAATCGATTCTTAGTCTTGTTATACAGTTATCAATATTCTTAATATTACCTTTTCCCCCAAGTGCTTCTACAACAATTGCGGCAATTTCATTGTATTTCTTTTCTTTTAAAAGTGTATTATTTCGAACATCATCTTCTCTTCCAGGCGTTTTTAAATTAAATTTAAGAATCGCAAATCTAAATACAAAGTAAAAAATTACGAAGTTGACGATACCTAATAAAACTAGGTTAATCCAATTTGTATGTTCATAAAGTAAGCCAAATACTCCAAAATCGAATATCGTTCCTCTAATATAACTTGTTGATACATCTAAAAAATTGAGTGGGAGAGCTGTGATTCCACTAAGCAATGCATAGACAAAATATAATGGTGGTGCAATGAATAGGAATGAAAATTCCATTGGTTCAGTAACATTTCCTAAGAACGCTGTTAAAACCACTGTTATAATCGTTCCTTTAGCTATTTGCTTATTACCCTTATAGGCGGTATGATACATGGCTAAACCTATAGCAGGAATTCTAAACAATGTGCCTAGCATTTGGCCTGAACCCATATAGCTTGTAAGCGCTGGCATTAAACTCCAACTCTCATGATTTGGCCCTAATTTGAATAATATCTGGTTTACGGCATTAAGTATTCCTGTGTATACTTGACCATCAATTACATACGTTCCTCCAACTGCTGTAAATCTTAGCATTTCGTTTAGTACGTGGTGAAGACCAAAAGGAATCAGAAGTTTTTCGATGAACCAATATAATCCAACCCCAATATATTTGTTCATAAAGATAAAAGAAATACTGATCAAGAATTTAGTTAGAGCGCCCCAAATGAAAGGAATAACTAGTCCAATTGGAATCATGGCCAAAAATGTAAGGATAGGAACTGATTTTTTCCCACTGAAGAAAGCAAATGCTAATGGAAGTTCCAACTTATAAAACCTATCGGTTAACTTGGCCGCTACAAGACCAGCGATGATCCCTCCTACCGCTTCTGTTTTGAGCGTCTGAATTCCCAGAATCATTCCTTGTCCTACTTCAGGTAAATGTTCAGTAGCCAATTTACCGGTTACAGTAAGCCAAACATTCATAACGATCAATAAAGTCAAATACCCTAAGACAGATGAAAAAACGGCTATTCCTTTCTCCTTTTTAGACATTCCATATGCTACACCCATGGCGAAAAGTAAAGGGATATTATCAAAAACCACTCCCGTTATGGTTCTTAGATTTTTGATAATCGTTTGAAGTACTTCATTTCCTAAAAAAGGAAACTTATCAATCATGTAGGTTTGAGCTAATGCTCCTGATAATCCCATAATCAAACCTATAGGCGCCATCACTGCAATTGGTAGTAATAGTGACCTGCCAAAGGTCTGCATTCCATCTTTCATTTTTTGTTTCATAATTAACCTCCTCGTTTAGTGACCAGTGTTGTTTAACGATTTCCCAGGTGTATAGTCGGCTTCAGCCTTCTCTTTGGATTATCTTTATCATTTTATTTTTAATTCTTTTCCATTCTTGCTCTCCCTTCTTCCTCTCCTTGTTTTAATTTTATTTTCATTAAGCGCTTTCTTCAAGGTAACTTTACGAGTTGAAACCGGTTCAAAAAGTTGCCCCAATTTCATAACAAATTTAACCAAATAAAAATCCATCTAGAACTCCTATGTAATTTCAACCAAAAATGCTTTAATACTTGTGTTTAGATATATACATCTTTTGTATTTAATGATTTAGTCTATAATAAAAATAGATTTCCTTTTTATACTACAAAGGAGTTTTGATTATATGAGTATTAATAAGCTTGACTTAAAAATAATAAGTTTTCTTCAAGAAAAAGGTAAATTAGATCTTACAGATTCCGATCAGCTTTTTGGCAGAAGTGCAAATAGCTTAAAAAGACATATAGTTAATATTAACTTGTATCTCCCAACTGAAAAACAGATAAAAATATTAGGAACCACGGTTTTAAGTACACTAACATACAATGACTATATTAATTTCATGAATAATCTATCACTAGATGAATATTTCTCTTCACAAAGTGAACGTATTTTTACAATTATTGTTTTGTGTTTTTTAAATAAATCTTTAAATACGACTAGACTGTACGAGGAAATCGGTATTAGTTTAACTACAAAGAAAAAAGACAATAGAGCTCTTACTGAGTATCTAAAATTAAGAAATTTAGACATGGAAATTATTCCTAAGAGGGGTATCGAAATAGTTGGAGACGAAATAAACTTCCGTATTTTAACTACATCTATTTTAGCTTCTATGCTAGAAATGGATTATTTCGGTAAACTTATCAACCGAAAAGCAAACAATCCCTTACAAAAAATGATTACAATGATTTTTTCAGAAAAGACGAAAATTGAAATACGTCAGGCAACGGAATTATTGGAGGATTTCATTGAAATAAATGAAATGAGAGTGTCTTATCCATCTAAAAAGTTTTTTTATATCTACCTAATTCTAAGCCTATATAGAATAAAAAGCGGTATTTTATTAAAAGCAGATGAGAAACTCCAGCTAAAGGTACGGACATATCATTTATTAAAAATAAAAGACCATGATGAGAAAGATGAGAATTTATTCTTAGATTATCTAATCTCATCCCTAGATTATACGTCCTATACTCCACCACCTATAGATAACCAACTTAAAGAAGTAATCATAACTTTCATAGCTGAAATCCAAAAAAATATAATTACAACATTTTATAGTAGCGAGCCTGTCTTTAATGAGGTTTACAAGTACATTTACAAAAGCATCATTCGAAATAAACATGATTATCACTTCTATGACAATAAGTTAGATGATACCCATAGGGAGTTGCCTAAGCTGTTTGGCATTGTTAGTAGAGCTATACCAGTGATTGAAAGCAAAATTGATATTCAATTTACAAGACAACAGATTTCAACACTGACTTTAATATTTAGAAAATTCATTATGGAAAATAAAATTATTGGAAGAAATAGCAAAAGAATTGTCATTGTTACTAATTCTACAGTTGAGAAAACTAGTTTTTTTGTAGAGAACTTAAGACATTACGTTGATGTAACAATTGTTGAAAATATTAATATTAATGAGCTTCATCTCCTTAAAGATCTAGATTATAACTCTATAATTACTTTTTCCAATAGAATTGCTACTTTATTAGGGGAAGAAAATTACACATGTATTAAGTTGAATTTTTATCTCCATCCAGATGATATTGAAAAACTCTTAGGTCTAGGATTTTCCAGTAGTTCTAGAAGGAAAATTTTATCTGATCCCTTTCTTGACGAAATAGCAAATAAATCACCAAGTGAAATCAAAAAACTTTTACTTCAGAAATTTTCATCACATTTTTTATAGGTAGATTGTGTCACCAATCTTATATCGATATAAGATTGGAAAACATATTAAATTTCTTGTTTTCTCCATCGGTATTTGTTTAAACACCCGCAAAAAATCAGAGCCTTTCTATATAGAGAGGCTCTTTACTCACTGTTACATCTATTATTTATCCTTCCTCACAAGTAGTGAAGAGCACTCCACATGACTGGACTGCTGGATGTAGATAAAACTTTAAGAAACTGATGTAGTGGAGTTCACCTAATAAAAAAGACTGTCAGCAAACCCGATTTTTTTCGGATTTGTCGACAGTCTGAAAGGCTTTCCAAATTGGAAAGCCTCAGATTGTAGACAAAAGGCATTCGAATGAGGCCATTCAAAGACTTTAATTGTGTCACTGTCATACCATATTTCTTTGCAATTAATGACAGGGCATCGCCTTTTTTTACGAGCATGACATTAATTTTATATGATTTCCTCATTGCGAGTCACTACATGAGCATCGCCTGAAGGATTATTTGTTGAATTTAGACCAGCTGCTGCAAAAATACCTAAAACAGCACAGACAATAATATACATAAATGCAGATACATACAACCCATTAAAGACTTCAATTAAATAACCCATAACCATTGGTGCAAGAAATGCTCCAATCATCCCGCCAAGATTAATCATCCCAAATGTAGACCCTATAACATTCTTTGGGAATATTTTATGCGGAAGGCTAAAAATGGTAGCTACAAGTGGCCCATGAAAAAACATACATATAGCTTGATAAGTAATAACTAGCGAAACCGACGGCGCGTTGAATAACAAATACAGAGATACAATCATTATGATAAGGCTTACAATTGCAAGATATTTTTCTTTTCCACTTAGAAAAGACTTAATAAGTTGACCCCCAATAATAACACCGACAGCCCCAGCAAGTGCCGGTATAGACGTAAGCATACCCATAGACATCAAATCAAGACCTCTCACATCTACAAGATAGGGGGGCATCCAAGAAATAAGTCCCCATACGACCGTACTTACTCCAAACCACATTATGGCCAACTGCCAGCTTGTGCGAATCTTTAAAACATCTTTAAAAGAAGCTTTTCCAACCGTCTCTTTATCAACGATTTCGATCTGCATATTTTTCGGACTTAAATAGTACCAAAGTAACGCCGCAACCAAAACACCAAGTATACCTATAGAGATAAATAAATTTTGCCAACCTATCCACACAAGTAGTGGCGTAGCTATTAAAGGAGCAATCACTCCACCAAGTGAATTGGAAGACATCATGATTGTTTGGGCACCAGTTCGCTCTTCTTTAGGAAAGACATCAGCTATTGCTTTGGAGCTTGCTGCAGGATATCCTCCTTCTCCGAGACCGAACATAAAACGAATTATAATCATGGACATAAGGGACCAGGCCATTCCTGTTAAAACAGTAAATAGTGACCAAAACAAAATTGCCATTGCAATTACTTTTCTTGATCCAAATTTATCCGCAAGCCACCCTCCAGGCAATTGCATTAAAGCATAGCCAGCAAAAAAACTACTCAGCACTACACCCATAACAGACGGGCTAAGATTAAATTCTTTTGCAATTTCTACAATCCCAACATTCATTGCCATTCTGTCAAGATAAGATAAACACCATCCTAAAAACAACAGTGCAAGAATCATATGCCTCTTTTTATTTTTTATTTGGTTATTTTGCACAATAATGCCCTCCTACGAATATCCACTGAACAATTTTCCTAAATATATTAATTGGCGCTGTTTAAATAATCGAAAACGAGTGAAATAAACATTTTTCCAGCTATAAGAATGGACTGCTCATCCACATCAAATTTTGGGTGATGATGAGGATAGACGGCTTCAATAGCAGCATTCATTCCTCCTACATTAAAAAATGCACCCGGCTTTTCTCTTACATAATAGGAAAAATCCTCCATCGCCATCTGTAAAGGAGACTCTGAAACATATTCTTTTCCTACAATCTTTTCACCTATGCGTTTAATACGAAGTGCTTCTTCTGAATTGTTACATACAGAAGGATAGCCGTATTCATACGTTACGACACAATTGGCACCTGCTCCGCTGCACGCAGCCTCTGCTACTCTTTTAATATTCTTTTCGGCAAGCTCTCGGGCTTCCTCCGAAAAGGTACGAACTGTTCCCGATAAAATCACTTTATCAGGGATGATATTATATCTGCTTACACCATCAAACGAACATACGGTTATTACAGTAGGATCTGTCGCATTAATACGGCTCGCGGTAATCTGCTGGATATTCGTGACAATTTGGCTCCCTATAAGGACTGGGTCAACCGCAAGATGAGGTGAAGATCCATGTCCTCCTTTTCCTTCCACAACAATTTCAAATTTATCTCCAGCTGCCATCATGTAATCTTCTTTAAAAAGAATCTGTCCTACAGGTAAATTTGACAATACATGAGCGCCGTAGACTACACCTACATTCTCAAGACACCCATCTTCAATCATTGCTTTCGCACCGCCAGGAATAACCTCTTCAGCAAATTGGTGAATAAACAGCACATTGCCATGCAGGTACTCCTTAACTTTACTGAGCGCATAGGCCGTACCCAGTAGTGATGCAGTATGTATATCATGTCCGCATGCATGCATGATACCAGGGATTTTTGATTTATAGGGAACAGACTTTTCATCCTGAATTGGCAACGCATCAAAATCTGCACGGAGTGCGACAGTTTTTCCTGGTTTTGCTCCTTTTAACAAAGCCGTAACTCCTCGTCCCCCAACTTCGGTTTTTATTTCTAGTCCACACTCTCTTAAAAAGTTTGCAATAATTGACGGAGTTCTTTCTTCTTCAAATGACAATTCTGGATACATATGCAAGTCTCGTCTAATATTAACGAGATCTCGGAATATATTTTCTAATTCCTTAAATGCTGCTTTTTCCATAACAAATTATACCCTCCTTATTAACATTGAGAACGTTTTCAAAATGGTGAATATTTTTACTTTTTAGTATTTATTTAATGTTATATAATTTTAGGCATACACGTCAATGTTGGATTAAACAACATTGACAGGTAAAATATGTTGATATCAATAGTCGAGGTGAGAATATGGAGATAAAAGAAGCCTTTCTTCAACAACTAAGTTTAGAAAATCATAAGGCAAAGCATCATGTAATGAATTTAATGGAAAGCTTTCGAGTAATGAACTCGACTCTTGAATTGGATGAAGCACTGAAAAAAATCATGCATTTTGCGTTAAATATAGTTGAGACAGCAGAGGCAGGATATATACAAATGTTTGATGTGCCTTCGAATAAACTGATTATTAAGGCATATGTTGGCTTTAATCATAATATCAGCTTCTTTAAAGTGAATATCGGTGAGTCTATTACAGGGAAGGTTTTCAGAGACGGCCGTGTAAGGCTTATTACCACAAGGGAAGAAATTTATAATAGTATGGGTGACTTGAGTAAAGAAAATTTTGAATTTCTTGAAAAGGCCCACCATAATAACAAAAATATTAAGTCTATTTTATCCGTCCCTGTTTCATTTGGAATAAAACGGATCGGCGTTATGACACTTCATTGCTTTGATATAGAAGATGGTCTCAGCGATACAGACCTCCTTCTTTTACAAAGCTTTGCTTCACAGGCAGCTATTGCACTTCATAATGCCAATCTCTATACAGAAGTACAGAAAACCTTGGATGAAGTTACCCATTTATCACAAAGGCTTAAAGAAACAAATACGCTGTTAGAAAAGAGAACAGACATTCACAATCTCCTAACAGAGTTATCAGTTAAGAACAGGGGTATGAATGCTATTATTATAGAAATGAATAAACTAATGGACAGGAATTTTGTTTATGCGGATTATCTTGAAGGGAAATTCGTCCCACAACATGATAAGGATTTTGCTAAATGTCTGGATGATATTTTCTTTCTCTTTACTACTAAAACCAAACCAGCTTATGTATCAATGTGTGATACGGTTCATATTGATTGTTATATTTATCCGATTAGGTCGGGTTCCGTTTTATTAGGTTGTCTAATTGTTGAAGGAAGCTCCCCTCTATCACAACTCGATAACATTATCATTGAACAAGGAGCTCCTATTCTTTCTCTTGAAATTATGAAACTTAGATCACAGGCTGAAATCATGTATAAGAAAACCTATGAAACATATCAACAGTTTCTGAAAATAAAAAATCCTCAGCAGGCTGAGATTGCTGCAAAGGAATTAGGAATTAATAGTCATTATTTTCTTCAAACCGCTTTAATTGAATTAGATGGAAACGTCGATCTGCATTCTCTTGAAAACGATGCACTGCTTCTACTAACACATCTTAAAAAGAAAATAACATTAGAAAATAGCTTGCTTTTTAGCTACAATAACAAAATTACGTTTTTTTCTTCTGTCCAAAATGGTGGCTACGAAGAATATTTTACAGAAATTATCGAAAGTAGCATTAAATGGTGGAACGAACGGTTTACAGTAGTAGCCCGGGCAGGAATCAGCACAGGGCAATACTATCCTGGCCAAGCGGAAGAAAATCATATAAAAGCCGAGAAAGCCCTTCTATACTTGAAAAAGCAAAAGAAAAAAGGCATTCTTCATTACAGGAATATTGGAATCAGCAGCTTTTTTTTATATAATTCTCCAGAAGAAATCGATGCATTTCTGCGTGAGACGTTTTCCACATTGTGGACTGGTCAGGAGAAAAACGACGAGCTTCTGCACACACTATTCACGTATATACAGAATAACCGTTCCATGACTTCTACTGCCAAGCAACTTCATATTCATACAAATACACTCTATCTTCGCCTGAAGAAAATTGAGGATATTCTTGATATGGATTTTAACCATTATGAAGATTACCTAAAAGTACAGCTGGGGTTCTATCTTTTTAAAACCTTTTTAGTTCATTAACAGAGTCTGGGAAACATATTAGAAATTCAATAAAAAGGAAATCCAAATCAATGGAACAATACAAAAAAGGGTTAGTTAATTTTGTACTGCACCCCAAAAGTTAGAGTAAAATCTAACTTTTGGGGTGTATTTTTATGGCTAAATACAGCGAACAATTTAAATTAATGATAGTAAGAGAGTATCAAGAGGGAAAATTGGGATATGTCTTGTTGGCTAGGAAGCATGGTATACAAAGTGGAACAACAATTGAGAAATGGATAAAAGTATTTGAGAAATTTGG